>NZ_JBFHKV010000540.1:0-5541 GCF_041595215.1 Stieleria sp.
CGGGCCGGTGCTGCCGTCGGTCGCGTATTTGTACTGAGCGTTACAAAACGAGTCCGTCATGCCGGCAAGGTATTCGCCGACGACGGTTTCAATCGGATGTGATTCACAGCGGCGGCGAAATCGCAGCGGCAATCGCGAAGGGTCGTGCCGCAACACTTCAAACATGTCCTGCAATCGATGATAGGCCGCACGGCGGACGGGAATCAGCCGCGGATGGCGGTACACCGCTTCGAACAAAAACGATTCCAACTCGGCCCGTTCCCGCGCCAACTGATCGCTGTGCCCCAGTCGCAATCCGGCATCGCGGACTTCCGACACGCTTTGGCCCTGGAACTCCACGACGCGCTCGGTGGCTTCGCTTAAAAAGTCGGTCACTTGCAGATCGATCAGCTCGTGAACCAACAGCTGACGTTCTTCGCGAAGTCGATCGGTGCCATGTTTTTCACGCACCAATTCCATCGCACGTCGAACAATCGACAGCTCCATCAACTCGTGCATCGACAACAATCCCATTTGCAGGGCGTCGTCGACGTCGTGGGCGTCATAGGCCATCGAGTCCGCTGCGTCGACGAGTTGGACTTCCAGCAGCGGGCTACGGCCGACGGCGGCTTCTGCCTTGTGGGCCCGCACGTCTTGTCCGTCCAAAATCTCCCATGACAAATTCAGTCCCGGAAATTTTGCATAGCGCTGTTCAAGTTGCTCGACGATGACGAGGGCAAACCCGTTATGGGAGAACCCGCCGACCGGCTGCATGCATTCACTCAACGCGTCTTCGCCGCAATGTCCAAACGGCGGGTGCCCGATGTCATGGACCAGCGCCAGGGCCTCCGTCAGGTCTTCGTTGAGCCGCAGCACACGCGAGATCGTGCGTGCGATCGAGGCGACTTCGAAGGTGTGGGTCAGCCGCGTGCGATGGTAGATCCCCATCTCGCCGGTGAACACCTGCATCTTTCCCGACAACCGCCGAAAGGCACTGCTGTGCAGAATTCGATCACGGTCCCGCGCGAAGGGGCCTCGATAGGGATGATCGGGTTCCGCATGCCGGCGCCCCCGAGTGTCTCGGCTGCGCATCGCGAAACTGGCGAGCAACATGTGCTCGCGGTCGTCATATCGCCGAGTGTCCAGCATCGTTGGGATCAAGAAATTCCGTTCCAGTGGGCGCCGTTTCGCGTCTGGTTTTCCAGGGGGTTAACGGAGTGTAGGTCATCGCTAGAGCTGCAATCCTAGTGAACCGTGCAAATCTCGCCCACACCAATGTGTCGAGTCCCCGGAATCGCATGGTAACATAGAGGGTCTGAAGTCGAATTCCACCGTCCCTGAAGGACCTTCCGCTTGGATTTTCAGCCCTTTTCCGTCACCTGCGTGACCTGTTCTAGCCGGTTGCGCGTCAGCCGCCCGGAACTGGTCGGCAGCATCGTGAGCTGTCCCAAGTGCCAGTCGATGGTTCAGTTGGCGCCGCCGAAGACGGATCCGGCGGGCCCCGCTCCGATCGCGGTGGGAACCCATCTGGTTGACAGTGATGCCTTGACGGAGGACTCGATCGGCCAGGCGGACGGGCCGGATTCGGATGCACCGCCGACGCCACCCGCCAGCGGATTTGCCGAGCCGCCGCCAATCGTCACGTCGGATCCGACGCGCTCCCAGCCCTCTCGGGATCCCGCTGCCTCCGCCGAACCGGCCGCTTCGCAACCTGTCGCGCCGCCACCGGATTGGCACAGTCAAAAAAATGCCCGGTCGCGGCGCATCGCGATGCTGGTCGCCGTCGTTCTGGCGAGCGTGGTTTCCGCGTCCGTCCTGTTCGCCGTGTTCCGCCGCAGCCGATCCGGAACCGCACAAACACAAACCCAGGCACAAACCCAGACGCCCGACGCCGCCGTGGCCGAAGCGGAAGCGAGCCCGTCGCAATCGACGCCTGACGGGACAGCATCGACAGACGACACCGACGACGGGAGCAGCGACGGTGACGCGGATGTTGATGAAACCGCAGAGGCGCCGACCGTGTCCGTCGCTGACGAACTGCCGGGCAACCCCGGCGATGCAGTGGCGGAGGTGGCTCCGGTCAACAGCACGCCGTCGAACGAAAACGCCGCCCCGCCGAGTGACCTGTTGACCGACAGTCCGCTGCTGTCGGCCAGCCCGTTGGACGGGATGGCCCCGCTGCCCGCTGCGCCCCTGCAGACGCCCCCGCTCGGTGACGCTCCTGATCCGACCGACGAGACCGGCACGCTGACGGAATTGCCCAAAGAACTTCAGGGGCTGCTCAACGGGCTCGGCGGAATCGGTCGGCCGCAATTCACCGAAACGCAACCGGCCCCGGAAACCATCGACGAAATCCAATTGGATCGTGCCGCCGAGGTGGACGTTGATTTGGAAGTCGCACTGGATCCGAGAGATGAAGCAAACATGCGGCAAGCCCTCGGCCTGACCGTGGCGATGCAGACTTCCGATCCGAACGGTTATCCGCTGAACGATTTGATGTTGCTGCTCAGCCAGCTCAGCGGCGTGCCGATCGAAGTCGAATGGGTCTCCTTTGACATCGTCGGCATCCCGATCAACTCGCGCGTCCCGCTGCCCAAGGGATGGCCAACGGTGGAAGACATTTTGACGGCGGCGTGTGCGGCCACCGATTGCACGTTCGACAAGAAAGCCCGCACGATCACGCTGCGTCCGACTGACGAAAAATTCAATCAAGCCGTCGCCGATTTGTTGGATCTGAGTGATCTGGCGCCTGAAAGTGATTCCGCCGTCACCGTCGCCCGCGCATTGCTGGGGCAGACCGAGGGGGATCCTGCCAAGGTGACGATTCCGACCGAAGGTGGGCCGGCCCAATTGGCGGTGTTTGTTTGTGAGGCGATCCGACGGGCACGCGGCGCCCCGGGCAAACTGCCCGATGCGATTTTTGCCAGATGGGGCGGGACGTATGACGATCAAGTCAACGCGTGGCCGAAGCTGCAGGCCGGTGTCTCGGGCCCGCCGCGAATCCAAGCAGCGACGTTTGCTGCCCTGGTTCGGCAAATCGCAAAACTCAACGGCGCGACCTGCTATGTCAACTGGCAGGACGCCGCACGTCGCGATCTGAACCCGACCGACAAGCGGATGTCGCGAACCGGCGAAGGGGTTTCCGCCGCCGCTACGATGAAACAGCTACTTGAGCCCGAAGACATGCTGGCGCGCGTGGTCGATGCCGAACATTGGTGGATCGGATCGGACGCATCGCTCGATCGGTTTCCCGTCGTGATTTGGTTTGACGATGCCGCGGGTTCCCAAGAGACGCAGCAGCGCGTGGGCATGGTGCTGCAAGGTGCCGCGGTGAACGAGCAGATCATCGGTGCGGTGGCGGTCGATCCGAAAAGCCAAAAATGTGTCGCCATCTTGCCCCGTTTTCTGCTGCGGCAATTACCCCGCATGCTCGACAACGCGCTGTAGCAAACGACGATCGGGCGCGAAGTGAATCGTCGGTCGGATCGACATCCGCCCTGGCGGGGCTCGCCGACAACTGGACATTTCTTAAATGCGGCCCACCGAAACGTGGTGTAGATTCCGATAACGCGGGTTCGCATTGTTGTCGCGGCCGTGAACCGAGCCCCCAGTAAAGCTTCCCGGTACGACTTCCCAGTACAATCTTTTTGTACGACCCTTTTGTACGACGTTGAATTGAGATGAAAATCCTCGCCCCCTTGGCCGTGTTGTCATTCGCAAGTTTGATTTATTTGGCTGCGTCGTCCGATTTCAACCTCACCATGCGTTCCGATTCGTCAAGTGCTGTGGACGGATCGGGAATGGAAATCGAGCAGTCGGCCGCGGACGCATCAGGACAGGATGCTTTCGATCCGAATTCGGCTTCGGGTTCGGCCCCGCAGTTGGTGCTGATGAAATTTGGTGCCCCGTGGTGCCCGCCCTGCCGAATGATTGACAAAGAGCTTCGCAAGCTGGGGCGGACCAGTCTGCCGGTTGAAATTCGCAAGATCGACGTCGACGAGCGACCCGAGATGGCTGAACGGTATGGCGTCAACAGCATTCCGCGATTGATCTTGCTGCAAGACGGTCGCAAGATCGGCGACGCGGTGGGCTACCAATCGGCCGACGAACTGGCCGAATGGATCAACGAGAACGCTTCGCCAGAAGCCCTGGCGGGGAAAAAGCGAACGTCCAAATCATCGGTGGTTCAGGCCAACCCGTTCTTCGAGTGATCTCCCTCGCCCGGATTCATGATCCGGAACTGCAGAGCCCCGTCGTCGGCGAGAGCGTCCCGCATTGGACGTCGCCGTGCCGCTTCTCCGGATTTTGCCGATCGGCGACGCGAGAGAGCGTAAATGCGGACAGATTCCAACCGGCTTGGCCTGAACGAGTAGACAGACCCGAACCTGACGTGGACAATGGGTAGATTGTTGGGTTGCCGATTTCCACGTCACGCTTTTCGTTCGTTGCCTCCATGCCGATTCAAATCAAATGCCAGTGCGGGAAAGCTCTCGCGGTAAAAGATCAATTCGCAGGTAAAGCGGTCAAATGTCCCGCTTGTGGGCAGGGGATCAAGGTTCCGGCGGCGTCTGCCCAAAAAGTCGCCGCCCCAAACGTCGCTGCCTCAAACATCACTGCCCCTTCGGCCCAGGCGGTCGGTACGACCGCGGCCGGCAATCCGATGAACGACTTGTTCGACGAGGAAGGGTTCGGCACCAACATCGCCGCGGTCTGCCCGTCCTGTGGGGCGGCGATGGGGGCCGACGCGATCCTGTGCACCAAGTGTGGTTTCAACAAAACCACCGGTGAATCGGTGCGAGGTCACCTGACACCCGGCGTCGATATCTCGACCGGGACGCTGGCACTGCAGAAAGCCGCCGAAGACATGCGTCGTGCGGACAAGATGCAGAAGGACATGACCGAGCGCGCCGGAATGCCTTGGTGGATGCTCGGCTTGATCCTGTTCATTCTGTGCAGTGCGACGGGATTGGCGGTGATGGCCGTCATGTCGGCCAATCGCACGACGGGGCAAGACAACTTCAACCCGATGCAGACCTTCCTGCAACTGGCCGGATCGGCCTGTGCTCTGGTGGCCTTTGGCGCCTTGGTCAAGCTGATCGTCGAAGGATTCAAAGAGGACAAGAAAGTCGGTTTCCTGTGTTGCACCATTGTCTATTTGATCTACTTCGTGTTCCAAAAACCGAAGTCGCGGATCGGTGCGTTTTTGGTCATGGTCATCCTTGGCGGGATCGCCGGCGCCCTGTTTGCCAAAAGCCAACAGGTGTAGCGGCATGCGGTGCATGCCCCCGCAACGCCGGATGCAACGTTTTCGGACTGGACGACGCCACGGATTCTGCAGCACGAGACATCGTGCCATCGGCGGTGTGTAGATTCGGGCGCCCTGGGGAAGGTAAACTAGTCGTCTATCGCAGCTCAATTTTCGGGTAGTGGAAGAGGCGACGAGTCCTCTGTAGCCGGGTAGTGGACGAGGCGACGAGCTGACGATTACCCACAAGTCTTTTGAAAAAAGATGGGTTTTGGCACGGCATTTGCGCCATCTTGCTTTTATTTGGACCGAATGAA
>NZ_JBFHKV010000541.1:0-5534 GCF_041595215.1 Stieleria sp.
GCGGCGGCGAAAGCCGTGACTGGGTCGTCGCCGAGTCGGCCGAGATCGCCGACGCTTTCATTCTCGATGTCGAGCGAAAGACGCACGCGCCGGGGAACGCGATCCTGGTCTTCTCAAACGGCCGATGGAACCGCAGCCACAGCCTGTACGAGGCGACTCGATCGGCATCCTTTGACGATCTGATCCTGGCCGACGGCATGAAGGATGCGATACGCAACGACTTTCAACAGTTCCTGGAAGCCGAGGATCGCTACACCCGGCTCGGCATTGCTTGGCGGCGTGGCGCATTGATGATCGGCCCGCCGGGCAACGGAAAGACGCACTGTGCCCGCGCGCTCGTGAAAGAACTGGACATCTCGAGCCTCTACGTGCAGAGCCTGAGCCATCAGTACTACACCCCCGAGCAGATGTGGAAACAAGTCTTTGACCGCGCCCGCGGACTTCGCCCCTGCGTCCTGGTCCTCGAAGACTTGGACTCGCTGGTGAATGACGAAAACCGATCCTTCTTTCTCAATCAGCTGGACGGTTTCGAGCAGAACCACGGGATGATCGTCCTCGCCACGACGAATCACGCCGAGCGGATCGATTCGGCAATCATCGACCGCCCCAGCCGTTTTGATCGCAAGTACCACTTCAATCTTCCGGCGCTCGAAGAACGGAGCCAGTATCTCGCCGACTGGCAACAACGACTTTCCGGCGAGTGCGGCTGGACGGCGGAACAAGTCGATCCGATCGCCGCAATCACCGAAGCGTTTTCGTTCGCCTATCTGAAAGAGCTGGTCGTCAGTTCGTTGATGAAGTGGATGCACGAGTCATCCACCGATTTCGCGGCCGTGATGACCGAACAAGCGGGAATCTTGCAACGGCAGATGAAGACCGAGTTGTCGGAACCCGCTTCGCACAATGGACGGCGTCGCCGGCGCGGCGAGCGTGTGTAACGCTGTCGTTAGCTGTTTCCGATGTCGGTCCATCGGCCAACCAACTAGCCTCGACGCGATGCGCTTCGCTTCTGGGCATCGATCAGTCGGTCTGCAATTTCAGCAATGATGAAATCACGCCTCTTTGAAGACAACGATTTCTCGGAGTACTCCACTTCGTCAACCGGTTTATTTTTGCGATGGTTGAACCAGCGAATGAGATCCAGTTTTGTTCGTGGCTTTTCGACAGTGAACGGCGAGAGAACCGCCGTACCGTCCATCACAACAAAAATCCAAGGATCACCGGTCCGGTCAATTGAGCTGTAGTTCTTCTTTTCGACAAGCTCGAGCGGTGAAAGTTTTTCGTAGAGCGTCTTTGCTGACTTTGCCGCGACCAACACTCCGTCAATATCAACAATCACGGGATAGGCGGGTGCGCGGAGAAAGTACGAGAGTTTATCAAAGCTTGCCATTTCGTCCTCCTGGAATGCTCTGCATTTTAGCCGTTTCAAACAGCACAAAAAGCAGGGCCGAGCTCACAATGGGACAAAAGGGAGCAATCGGTCAGATGTTCCGCGCAGGTCCTCCAAGCCGATGGTCACTCGACTGATGCCCGGAAACAACGCCACCGGTCGATCGAAAACGGAGGGTAAGAAAATTTCGGAGGTAAGAAAATTGCCGACGACCGGGGATCGCTGCGGGGATTCATCTTCTTACCTCCCAAATCTTCTTACCTCTTTTCCGCGGCCGGCTCTGAAGTGTCGCGGGAACTGCTCGCCCCTACTGATCCTGTCCGCGGTTGGACTCGATGATCACGGGGCGTTCGACGTTGATTCCCCAGGCCTTGAGCGTTTGGTAGGCCTGGTCGCGGACGCCGTAGTACTTGGTGCGGGTTCGATCGTCGGCCAGCTGTTCGCTGTACCCTGTGTCCTGCAGCAGCCCGCGCAGTCGGTCGATGTTGGCTTCGGACTTGAAGTACCGTAGCACCTCGGCGGCTTTCGATCGGCTGGAGTAGTTTTCGGAGTCGAGCCATCCGATCGCCAGCGTCTCCAGTGGCTCGTCCACGGGCACGATCAGTTGCCCGTGTGGTCCCCGTTTGGAATCGAACGGCACGTCCGGTGGAATCGTCAAACAAACCGTATGCAGTTGCCGCACGTTGGGTGGCACGCGGCCGATGATCTCCCTGGCCGCCTGGAGGACCGCCTCAGGTGTGCGCAGGATCGTGAAATCAGCCCGAAGGACTTCGACCTTGCCCGGCGTCAACTCAATCAATTTCGGCGAGAACTGGTGATGATCGCTGTGCGCGATCAGCAGACGACTGGAACGCTCCTCAACGTCTTTGAACCGTGCCGTCGGGTGTTCGACGAACAGCCCCATTTTTTCATGACGTTGCTCGAAGATCGGGTACTTGAGCGTTTCCTCCACTGCGATCGTGATGCCAGGCTTCTCCGAGCCGCCGGGGATCGGCTCATCGCGGACCCTGACGATCCTGGCAATCCAAACACGGTCCGCGTTGATGATCCAGCTCTCCAGACTTTCTGCGGTGTAGACCAAGGGTTGAGCCGTGGCATGGTCGCTCGCGAAGAGCGCGAACGCCAAGACGACAACTGAAATTCGGCAAATGCGACGCATGCGTACCGGTCTCCTGAAAGGGACGAACCGCTCGGGACTGCCTGTTGAAGTATAGCCGACGCGGTTCCGCCGTCTGGCCACGGCAGCGACGCTCACTTTGATTCCTTTCGAGCGGTGCGATATGTTTTGCGACATCCCACACCAATTGCCGATTCTTCTCTGGAACAGAAAATCAAATCGATGAACTCCGACGCAAACCCACCCAACGCACTGCCTCCCAGAGACGCGCACAAACGAGGATTACACCGGACGATGACACTCGGCGGGGCCTATGCAACCCGCAACCATACGATCAAGCATCTTCAAGATTTGAAAGGAAAAGCTGTTCTCACCGAGACCATGCCGTTTACGACGCGCGAGGCAGCGGCGGCGGAAGAGGCGGGAATCGACACGCTGAAAGTCAAATTTGATCCAGCGGATCCGGCCAGTGCACTTGCGATCCGAAACGCAGCGCCGCACACCTTCATGACGTTCTGTATCGGATTGACAAAGATTGCGACCGCGGCCGAAGCGGTTCGTGCCGGCTACGACGCCATGGAACTCGGCGCCGATGGAATCATGTGCCAATGGGGACCCGAATTCATTCGAGCCGTTTCGGACGCTGGAATTCCGGTGGAAGCCCACGCCGGCCTGGTGCCCCGCTTGAGCACCTGGACCGGAGGCCTGAGGGCGGTCGGCAAAACGGTCGAAGAGGCGATGTGGGTCTACGAGCAGATTCAATCGTTTGAAGAAGCAGGAGCCTGGGCGGTGGAAGTGGAAGTCGTACCGGCCGAGCTGCTTGCACAGATCTCCAAACGCACCCGCCTGGTGACGTCGTCCATCGGTGCAGGCAGTGGCGGTGACATTCAATTCATGTTCGCCGAAGACATTTTGGGCAACCACGCTCCTCCCTATCCACGACACACCAAACAGTATCGGAACCTGTTCAAGATGGAACAGGCGATGCAGGCGGAGCGCGTCGGGGGCTTTCGAGACTATATCGACGATGTCAAAGGCGGACAGTTTCCTGGCCCCGAACATGTGGTCAAAGCACCGGAAGGATTGATCGACCAGTTCCTTGCCGCTGTTGACGGCGGCGGGGACAAGTAGCTTCCACCGGCATCGGTGAGTGCCTGCGTTCTCACCCGCCGGATGCTTCATTTTTTGACCACTCAGTTTTTTGACCCGATCTCCTTTGAGATGCACGACGACCTGACCGACGGCAACTTCCCGCCTTCACGGCCGCCGGGTCTTCTGGATGAACCGTGCCAGTTCCTTCATATCGATCGCAGCATCGCCGTCTTGGTCGATCAGACTGAGTTTTTCAGGGAAGAGTGGACTGTCACGGTTGGCCCCACTGGCCTTCAGCTCCGCCTTGGACAGTTTGCGATCGCCGTTGGAATCATTTCTCGCGATCAAGATCGATGCCCGGTTGGCGGATTCGTCGTCGAACCCCAGCAGCTTTCGCTGCTTCGCCAAATACGTTTCGATTTCCAACAGCGACAGGAGTCCGTCACCGTTTTCGTCGGGGCTACCGAGGTCGGGGTCTGGGTCGGCTTGGCGAAACAGGTTCGCCGGCACTAAACCGTCGCCATCTGGGTCGCTGCGTCGGATCACATTTCTGGCGAGCAATTGATCCGAAGGCGTCATCCCCATCCGCATGCGGCGATCGGCCAAGTATTCGGCCAGCTCCGAGACCGATAACGATTCGTTGTCGTTTCGATCGAACTTCATCGTTGCCGAATCCAAACCGACGGCGTCGAGTTCATCGCCGCCCAACTGACGATCTCCATTGAGATCACCTTGATTGATCAGCGCCATCGCACCGCCTTGGTCACAACCCTTGACACCCAACTCATCACGAAACTTGCGTTCAAACGCCAATCCACGAATCAATTCATCGGCAGAGAGTTCGTCATCGGAATTTCGATCGTAGCTTTCGATCTGATCTGAAAACGTATTGTTCTCCAGTTCCCTCAACTGCAACTTTCCGTCTCGATTGCTGTCATATCGCTTGGTGTAACTGTCGGCCAAAATCGAATCCATCTGCACGATGCCCGCACGTTCACGTTCGGCCGCGAGTTTGAGCGTGACTTCGACTTGCTGCAAGTCACCGCTGCGATTGAGATCAAAAGGGCGGATGTCTTCGCTGGTCCACTTCAGCCGCTCGTACTCGGATTTACTCAGCGCCCCATCGTCATCCAAGTCATGCCGGGCAAACAGTTTGGCGGTCGCCGTCAAATCCATTTCCAGTAGCTTGATCGCGAGCGGATCGGATGGCTCGGCTGGCGCGCTGTCGTCCTGTGCAATGAGCGTTGGCGTGGTGTGCAACCCGGTAAAACAGACGGCAAGCAAGAGTAGGCATGCCGCAGAACGATTGGATCGGCAGCCGTGGAAGAGCATGAGAGTCGGCACGTCAGAACGCCCCCGCGTGATGGACTGAATCATTTTGCAACCGACGCAGTATAACTGCCCCGGCCGATCCCATTGGGGCCTCGCCCAATCCGCCGGCGCGTGGCAAACACAGCAGCCCCACCCTCTGGCGGAGGCAACCCAATTTGCCTGCCACACACCTTCATTTGACGCTTCTTCGATGGTCCATTAGTGTGAATTCGGAGCGGCTGCTTGCAACCGACCGCCACGCCGGTGCAGCTGCCCTGTCTGATACAAAATGGAACTCAACTTATGAACACACGTTTAACATTTGTCGCTGCCCTGTTGCTCTTTCCGTTGGGGATCGGTGCTCAGGAGCCGAACTCTGAAACCAGCACCGCCAACCGGGTGATCATCGTCAGCGGCACGGGAGAGGTGAACGGAGTGCCCGATGTGGCCGAGATCAATGTCGGTGTTGTGGTCGAGGCAGACAGCGCCAAAGCGGCGTTGGTCGCAAACAACGATCAAATGAAGCGACTGCTGGAGAAACTGAAACAGCTTGGCATCGCCGAAAAAGACATCCAGACCACCAGTTTCAACGTCGCGCCGCGCTACCAACGCATGCGCAATCCC
>NZ_JBFHKV010000542.1:0-5533 GCF_041595215.1 Stieleria sp.
CGGTAGTGGACGAGGCGACGAGTCCTTGCCAAGATGCCGACTGCAGAGGACTCGTCGCCTCGTCCACTACCGGAAAGTCGCCTCGTCCACTACCGGAAAGTCAATCGTAGCCAGGGCGCTAGGGGCTTGTGGACGTTGTTGAGGGGACGACCGACAGGATCTGCTCGGGCGCGATGACGACCAGGTAGTGATTGCGTCCGTCTTCGATCGTGACGCTGTGTCGTTGCGGCGGGGCGAACGACTGGCCGGTGAAAGCCAAGGGCGACAATTGGATCTCCTGGGTTCCGACCGGCAGCTCGGCGCGGAGGACTTGGATTTCTCGTGGCAGCAAGCCCCAGCAACGGGTGTCGGCCTTTTCCGTGGCACTCCAGGCGTTGATCGCCGCGAATTCGAACGCCGCGGCCGCGTTGCCGCTGAGTCCGAGTGATTGGGCGGTGGCTACGACACTGGCCTCTTTGAGCACCCGCCGCGCGACGGCACGGGCGATCGTCCACGGCATTTCGGCTTCGACCTTTTCCGCCGCCAATTGCCCGATGTCGGTGATCGTTTGCGTCGCGCCGAGCAGTTGCCCGCCGAACGAAACCCCGATCGCCGCGAGGTCGCAGGGCGGGATTTCGACTTGCGGAACTTTCACACTGACCACGTTGGGCAGCACCGGTTCGTCGTCATCGCCCTGTTCGTGATTGTGGATCGATCGCAACAAAGTCGATGCGATTTGCAGTGACGTGGTGGTCGTCGGCGCGACCGTCTCCACCAGCTTTGGTCCGTGGCCGACCATCGCAAACACGTACAGCACGCCGTGGCCTGCGGCACTGTGGGCACCGCGATTGGCTCTGGCGATATCGTCGGCCGCCGGAGCGAATTCGGGTTGAATGCTGCTGACGAGTCGAAAGGCGCGCTCGGCGTCGTCGTAGTTCTGGTGCGTGGCCTCGCGCAGTGTGCCTTGCAGATAAGGTGCCAGCGCGAGTTGTTGCTTGGGCGTTGGAGAATCTGCGTCTTCGGCTTGCCGGTTCAATTCGGCTTGGCGGGTTTGGGCCTGCAAACAATAGGCTTCGGCGTCGGTAGCATCGCCGGCCAGGGAGCAGATCGCCAACATCGACCGCAACAGGACTTGTTCGTAGCCGGCCAACTGAAACGGCCGGACCCGATCATCGACCGCCAACGAGGCGGCGTCGTTGACCGGCGCAGTGTCGGGCAACGCGTCGAAGTGGTCGCGGAGTTCACGCATCCGAGACTCGGCCGCGGAGACGTCACCACGCGCCAGTTCGACCATCGCCAGATCCAGCTGGCTTTGGTGCCGGGTCCGTTTGGGACCCTCGGCCAGTTCGCTCAGTAGCTTGTCGGCCGATTCGAGATCGCCCAAGGCAAACGCGTCTCGGGCTTGCCCGATCGAGACCTTGTTGGATCGACAGCCCGATGAGACGACGAGGACGGCAAGGACTAAGATCGCTGCCAGTGGGGCTCGCCGTCGGTTTGCTCGAGCAGCTGAGACGCAGCGCTGCACGTTCACCCGTCGGCCTGATCGAAGATGCCGTAGTTCCACCATTTGCCGGCGCGTGATTTCGAGTATCCCTTGCGGATCTTGGCGGACTCTTTCAAGAAGTCACCGGTGTGCACGTTGACCATTTCCAACGTCAGCGTGTAGTCCCGCTGGCTGGTTTTGTTGCGGTCCGTGGTTCCGGTGGTGATGTTGGCGAACAGTAAGTAGTCGACCGGGGTGCCCGCTTTGCCCAAGACGGCGGCGAAGGCCTCGCGGTTGGCGGGCAGGAACAAGGCATCGGGCCGCAGTCGTGTTTCGCGGAGTGCGGTTTGGACCATCCGCCGGCTGATGCCACGAAAATCGGCATTCGAGTTGATCTGGGAATCGATCTGTTCGTAGAGCTGTTCTTTGAAATCGCCCAATTCTTCGGCGCTTTTGTTTTCGATTCCGACAAAGCAGACGCTGGCCGGCCCGCCGCTGAGGGTGGATGGGACGATGACGCCGTCGAGGGAAAGGTCGGATTGCGATTCAAACGCCACCGGCTGGACGGTGGGGGGGCAGCGGGAGAGCAGTTTGGCGACCGATTCTTCCACCAGCGGATTCCACGTCGCGGCGCCGGCGGCGTGGCTGCCGACCAGATCCTTGTCGTCGCTGGCTAGCAAATGCCCGTATTGTCGACCGGCACATCCCGACGTTGCGGTCAGAATCGCGGCCAAGACGACCGCGGCGGCGGCTTTGGAAGCCCGCCGCGATGGGGTGGTAGGTTGCATGCTGAGTTGATTTGCTGGGGGCGTTTGGTCGCGATGCACTTTGGAAATCCCGTTTTCGGGGCCAGAAATGCCATCGGGGCCAAGAAAATTCGCTTGAGGCGACTTGTCCGATAGTCTGGACCTATCAAAATGTGCGTCCGCCGGACCAGATGGATCCGCTGCCGAGGTCTGTTGCCAAGCGATTTTGCGAGGCGGCAAACGCAGCGGGAACCGTCACTCCGGCGGCGCCCTGTCACTATCGGCACCGCAAGGTCCGCTGGTTGACCTGTTGCGGCCGTAAATTTTCTGACGCGTCGATGCCCGACAGGCCTAACATCCCCAGTTACCCACGCTTTACGTCATCGTGGCCTGTCGGTTATGAATCCCCTGACGGAAGCCCGCTCCCCATTTTTCTTCGCATTTCCGGTTTCATCTATGAGTGTCGCTCTCGCCGTTCCATCGGTCGCCAGTTCCGAAATCGTGTCCACGATTTCCCCCACCGCGGCTGAGAATCGACCCCATGACCGGTCGGAATCGCCGCTGACCACCATTCCCGTCGCAGCGGACGACGATGACGACGACGATCTGGACGACGACGACGACGATGATGATGAGGACGGCTTCGGCGACGACGATGCAAATACCGACGAAGTCGACGACGGCTTCAACGACGGGCTCGACGAAGACGACGATCTGGATGACTTCGACGACATCGACGAAGACGACTTCGATGATGACTTCGACGACGATTTCGAAGAAGAATTGAACGACGATTACGAAATCGAGATCGATGACGAAATCAGCGACGAGTTCGGTTTGAGCACCGGCAAAGACGAAGACGAAGAAGAAGACGTCGATCTGGAAGATTTCGACGATTTCGAAAACATTTGAGGCGGTGGCGCGGCCATCGAGAAGAAGACCCACGGATAGCAGCGCGAACCCACCGATGACAGGGTGCAAAAAATCCGTGGGTTCGCGCTGCCATCCGTGGGCCCAGTGATCGGCTCATCGTTCGGCATTCTAAAATCACTTGACGCCCATGCCGGGCAGCAGGGAGACGGCGTCAACGCGGCGATTCTTTCAAAAACGCCGATCGCCCCAGCCCACGCAGTCCTTGATGCATCTGCTGGTGCGTTGCTTCGTCTTTGAACAGCCACAGGATCCGCGTGCGAGTGTTCTGTGGCTTTGGCGGCACCGGGGCGTAACCGTCGGTAAAAATGATCAGCCCGTCGTAGTCGCGGTGTTGGTCGATGTAGTCAATGACCGGGGCGAAATTGGTTCCCCCACGACCGCTGACTTCAAACGCGCTGCGGGCCCGACGCAGCGTCAGCGGTTCACACCGGACGTCTTCGTCGAACCAGATCACGTCGACCGATTCGACACCGTAGCGAAAGAAGTGGCTGACGACGGAAAAGCCCAGTTGCAGATCGCGGTGCCCCATCGATCCGGAGACATCGACGGCAAACAACAGTTTGGTCGTGAAGTCGTAGCGGCTGCCCATCTGCGCAAACCCATAGCGTCGACTCGGTTTCATCCGCGTCAGACGCCGACGCACCGAGAGCACGCTTTGGCGAAAGTTGCGCAGCACACCGCGATAGTCTAGTTTTGGATGCAGGGTCGCCATCAACTGCTCTTTGGCCTGTCCGCCGACTGTGCCCCAGCCATCGGATTCGGCGGCTTCGCGGACCGCGGCGTTGATCTCGTCCCGCTTCAGATCGTCGTTGTCCCACTGGGTCGTGTTTTCCATGCCGACCTGATCGGGATCGCTGTAGGCGTCCAGTGTGCTCGCCGCGTCGTCGGCCCCGTTCGATGGGCCGTCCGCCTCCTCCGAAGCGTTTGTTTCTGAATCATTCGTTTCTGAATCGTCGTCCTGGGGCGGATCCGCACCGTCGTCGGAGGATTCCTGGTTCGACGGATCGTTGTTCGATGAATCCGCTGCGGCTTGATCCTCGGGATCGTCCTCTGGCGGTTCGTCGTGGGTGGCCCGCTCGGCGAGTTCCCGGTAATAGAATTCGAAGTACTGATTGTCAAAACGATCGTCGCCCCAAAGGTCGCGGGGCCGCGGGATCGGCAATTTGGTACGCAGACATTCCTGCACGGTCAGATTGCTCGCCTGGTACGACAATTCGGCCTTCGGTTGCTGTCTGGCGTAGGGATGGCCCAGCAGGATTCGCATCGCTTCGAACCCCAGCACGGATCGCAGCTGGTCGCGTCGCAGCGAACGGATAAAGTCCGGGTTGAATTCGATCTTGCCGCGTCCGACACGAATCGTTGCCAGACCCGGTCGCTCGACGACGTCGTGCATCGTCCAGGCGGCAAACAATAACGGTTCAGTGAGAAACCAGCTTTCCACCACCTGTGTGATCCGCTCGCGAGCGCTCGACTTGACGAACGACTGACTCATTCGATCCGAATGCCTTCCATGTAGCCGGTCAACAATTCGGTCAGCTCGATCGATTCGGAAATGAACTCCATCACGGATTCGAACTTGGGTTTGCCGAGCATCGAAACCAGATGGGCGACGGCTTCATCGAGTTTTCGTTTTCGCAACAGATTCAAGTAGCTCAGCAAGCCCGAGCGAGCTTTGTCGTCTCGGACGGCCGGGCATTTTCCGCTGCTGATCCAAACGAGAATCTGTTCGTTGAGCAACAGCAATTCGCCGAGCGACATTTTGCCCAGCGTCTTGCGTTGTTTACTGAACTCCAGCAGAACGTCGGCCGGGGTCACGGGCAGCGGAGTTGCCAGGCTGCGGCGGAAGGCGTTGGCGGAGGTCGATCCCACGATTCCGGCGATCAGTTTGATGTGATCGGCATCGAGGCGTTCGATCGGTTCGATCAGTTTCGAGACCCGTGCCCAACCGCGTCGATCCGGCGTCTTGACCAGCCCCGAGAGCGTCTGGTCGGATTCGTCGCCGATCCCGTGTCCATCGAGGAACTGGGGCTGTTTTTGGATGAAGCTGGTGATCCGGGCGTCGACGTTTTCACGCTCGGCCCACAACAGCCAGTCTTCGACCGTCGGGGCAAATTCGTACAGATTGAATCGCGAGACCAATGCCGGGTCCAAGTCGGTCAATTGGTATTCGTCGCCTTCGTTCACCGCCGAAACGATCACGCTGCCGGCGGGCAAGCGTTTGCCCGCCAAGGTTTTGTTGAGGGCCAATTCCATGACCGATTGCAGAATCTCTGGGCGTGCGCGATTGAGTTCATCGAGGAACAGCACAATCGGCTGGTCGTCCTGGGGCCACCAGAACGGCGGCAGAAACTCGCTGCGGCCGGTGTGCTCGTCCTTGTGCAGCAGGCCGATC
>NZ_JBFHKV010000543.1:0-5529 GCF_041595215.1 Stieleria sp.
CCAGTTTTCGCATCACCATCAACACCAGGGCCGCGGGAATTTGGCCGCACATGCTGATGCTTTCTTCGCCGCAAACCCGCAACAATTCGGCGCCGTCGCCGGTGGCCAATGCGTCCAGTGCCAATCGGTCTCGCCGCCGGTTTTCTTCGTCATCGGCGAAATGATTCATGTCACTGCTGATCACCAGCAGCGGCGGTTCGTCCTGCTCCTTGATCCACTCGGCCAACGCCGACGCGGCGGATTCCAACGCTTGGACGTCCCCGCCGTGCATCGCGATCGCGGCCAATCGGGCGTCGGGGCACAGGCGATTGATCAACGGCAATTGCACTTCGATCCCATGTTCGCGCGCATGGGCGCGCGAATCCAGCTCCATGCCGGGAATCTGTTCGGCCAACTCGCGGGCCAGCTCCTCATCGCCCGCGATCTGAACCGTATCGCTCAACTGCCAGTGATGATGCGGCGCGACCGCCCAATCGACTCCCTCGGCGGTGTGCTTGGGTCCGATGATCAACACGCGATCGGGAACATCAATTCGCCGCCAAATCTCCGCCGCCACACGGCCGCTGAATCGAAGCCCCGCGTGCGGGACCATCACGGCAAACGCCTTGTGTTTTTCGCAATCCGGCAATCCATCCAACAACCCATCGACCTCCGCCTCTCGGGCGCTGTCCTCGGCCGGGTAAAACGCCCCGGCCACGGCGGGCCGTCGGACGGTGAAATCCGCATCGGCCCTGGGACCGAGCGACACCGAAATCGCGTCGCAGGAACAGTCACAGTGCATCGAATACAACTGCTCGCCGCCGCGAAACCGTTCCATCTCCCGTGCCGCTTCGATCAACGCCTGTGGCTGCTGGTCCTGTCCATACTGAATCGCCCAACGCCGGCCATCGGTCAGCACCATTGCCCGCGTCCCGCCATCGGTTCCCCGCATGTCCGCATCCTCGAGCGGGCCGTGATGCACACAATCACTCAACACCGCCAATTCGACGTCGCATTCGTTTGCCGAAAACACGCGTTCATCCAACCACAGCGACGCCTGTTCGGTCATTTGATACAGCGATGTCTGCATCGGGCGGGTGTCTTTGATGCTCAGTTGCAGCCACTGATGCGAACCGTGACTGGGATGTCGAATCGAAAGGATCAGCCCCAACACCTCCAGATCGCTGACCCCCATCGCGTAATACATCGGCGTGGCGCCGATCTGCAGGGCGATCAAATTGCTGCGAACCCAGTCGCGACAGAGTGACAACTCATGCCCGGTCAACAATTGTTTTTCATGTCGCAACAGCGACGGATCGGTTTCGAATTTGCAACCGAAATGAACTCCATCGAACAACATCACTTGGGCATCGTCGCGCAACCACACGCCGGCCGGCAACCCCGCCTTGCGACACACGGCATCCAAAAATTGACGCGCATTCCAACCTTGTTCGGTCGCAACCTGCGGCAACAACAAACCGCTGTTGTGTCCGAACTGGATCCGCAAGCCGTGCGTCCCGACATGCACCGCCTGCTCCCGCTGTTCCCCGGGGACACCGATCGGCCGCAGCGGTCCGAGCAGCGAAACCGACAGATCCAAGTACGGCAATTCGCTCATCGACAGCGGCGCCATCCGCGGATCGCGTGCCGTCCGCGCCGCCGAATCCGCCATCGCTTCCCCGAGTTTCATCAGCCCGCCCTGCCGGCCGCAACAGCCGCGAAGCGTCTCGCCGCGTTTGACGGTTACAAACACCCCGTCGATCGGCAGGTCGGCCAGCTCACCGAGCGATCGGATCGCAACGGACTGATCCAGTCCGCCGACCGCGGCCTGCACCATCGCCGAGGCCGCTTTTAAGATCGTCGACTTCTGATCGTCTGTCAGCTTCGTCAGATCGTTCCATTGTGTCGTCGCCATCACTTTATCCTCCACTGCTGGTTGCCGTTTGGTTTCGTCTGCTCGCGAGCCGGCGTCTTCGATCTGCACGAGCCGTTGCTGCGACGCGACGGTCTGCATCGGTTGCTCGATCGGCTCGATGCGGACGCGTTGCCGTCGCCCACCCCAATCCCCGGGAACATCTTCAAATACGCCCGGGATCGTGGCGTCACACTTGGAACACCGATTCCCCGACAAGGTGTACCGCCCCAACTGATGCCAGTCACGTTCGATCAACAACGCCCCGCAACCGTGACAGTACGTACTCTGTCTGGCGATGTCATGCACGTTGCCGACGTAGACGTAATTCAATCCACACCGTTTGGCGATGTCATAGGCCATGACCAGTGTCGACGAATCAGTCCCGTTGCGATCGGTCATTCTGAAATCGGGATGAAAGGCCGTGAAATGAATCGGCACGTTCGGCCCGACGTGCTCCATCACCCAGGTGCACATCTGCCGGATTTCGTCGGCGGAATCATTCGCATCGGGAATGATCAAATTGGTCAGTTCGACCCAACAATCGGTTTCATTGCAGACGAACTCGATCGTGTCCAAAACCGGTTGCAGGTGCGAACTGGTGACTTTGTAATAAAAGTCTTCGGAAAAGGATTTCAGGTCGATGTTGGCGGCATCCATCGCGCCGAAAAACTCACCGCGAGCCTGTGGGGTGATGTAGCCGGCGGTCACCGCGACCGACTTGATTCCGATCTCGCGGCAGGCCAGCGCCGTATCGATCGCATACTCGGCCCAAATCACAGGATCGTTGTACGTGTACGCGACGCTTCGACAACCCGAACGCTGGGCCGCCAATGCGATTTCGTTCGGCATCGCTCGATCGCTCAACCGAGCCACCTCACGACTTTTGGAAATGTCCCAGTTCTGACAGAACTTGCACCCCAGGTTGCATCCGGCTGTTCCAAAACTGAGCACCGGGGTGCCGGGCAGAAAATGATTCAGTGGTTTCTTTTCGATCGGGTCGATGCAAAACCCGGTGCTCTTGCCATAGGTGTCCAACACCATCTGACCGGCGACGTTCTTGCGAACAAAACAGAACCCCCGGTCGCCCTCTTTCATCCGGCACGCCCGCGGGCACAACTGACATAGAATTCGCCCGTCTTCTGTTTCCGTGTACCAGTGCGTTTGAGTTATCATGGGTATCGCCCTTCGGTCTCTCGCCATCGGCACCCATCACGGCACCGAACCGTGGCAGAGGCTTCCAGCCTGTCGTCCCTGGGGTTCTTCAGGCCGGAAGTCGTTTCCTCGGATACTACACCAACCAAATCCACCATCGATGACCACCAGCCGCCGTCAATTCATCGCCGCGTCCGCCGCCAGTGTGGCCGCCAGCTTCGCCGCCGCCCCGTTTCAATCGGCGCTCGGAAACGACGACACCGCATCTGATAAGAATACCATCTGTGTCTTCACCAAACCGTTTAACTCGCTGACCTTTGACGAACTGGCTGAAAAGATCGCGGAAATCGGATACGACGGGATCGAGGCTCCGATTCGTCGCGGCGGACACATCGAACCGGAAACGTGTGCCGATGAACTGCCCAAATTGGTCGAAGCACTCGCCAAGTGCGGCCTGGAAATCACCGTCATGACGTCCGACATCAATGACCCGGCCGACCCGCTGACCGAGCGGGTGCTGCGCACCGCCGCAACCCTGGGGATCCAGCGATACCGCATGAAATATGTCCACTATTCCCCGGATCGGGCGATCAACGACCAGCTCGCCGATTGGCACGACCAATTCGTCGATTTGGCGGCCTTGAATCACGACTTCGGCATCACCGGCCTGTACCAAAACCACGCCGGCAACAAATACATGGGCGCGGCGATCTGGGATCTCGATCGCGTCCTGGACGGCATCGCGCCGACCGACATCGGCATGGCCTATGACATTCGACATGCCACCGTCGAGGGAGGCACAAGCTGGCCGACCACCTTCCGCATGATCCGTGACCACATCGACACGGTCTACGTCAAAGACTTCGTCTGGGAAGGGACCAAAATGAAGAACGTGCCGCTGGGCGAAGGCCGGGTCGCCCCCGCCTTTTTTAAGATGCTGGCCGAGACCGACTTCACCGGCCCGATTTCACTGCACGAAGAATACATCGATCACAAAGCCCCCGAACTCGTGCCCCAACACCTCGCCGCGATCAAAAAAGACCTCGCAACGCTGCACGACATGATGAAGTAGTCCCAATGGCACGGGCATACGTGTTGGTGTGCAGGCTTCAGCCGCCCAAGATCGCTGCTCCGCAGCGACCGGCAACCGCCTAAAGGCTAATGACGAACAGTTCTGTCAGACTGATCGGATCCGCCGGCGGATTGTCTGATCGGAGCACCGTCCAGATCCTCTGCGCCAGGTCGGTCGGAACCGTCGCCCCATCCATGTTCACCGTCAACAATTCTCCCGTCGCGAGACTTGCGGTGACAGAAATCAGATTTTCCGCCGACGCCTCTTCGTATCGAAATTCAATCGATGAACCGTCCGCGTATTGCGTGTGGTGCGACACGATCGCTCCCAAAGTCTCTTCAAATCCCTCGATCGGTCGACGGATGTCATCGGGATCAAATAATCGAAGCGGCCAGATAAATGGATCCTCAGGGGACACGATCACCGTCGACACATCACTCGTCCACCCGGGAAGGCAAACATACTGCTCGGTTGTTTCGCTCCCGTCGGCTCCGAAACGCGTGACCGTTGCCGACCCATCTCCCTCCAGATACTCGGCGCTCAGCAAACCGCTTGCCGGTTTCGCAATGATCAACGGCAAACCATCCCGATTGCGAAGATAGACGTTGCCCTGGTCCCAGATCACCGTCACCCCAGCATCGACAACCTCGACGGACTTCGATCGTCCGTCCGCCGCCGTGAACACCACCGATGTCGGCTCCCCCTGACCATCCGGAATCACTGCGACCGTTCCGTTGGATGGTTCTTCCGCAGCCTGATCAATGGCCAATCGATTGATCACCCGCAAGATATCCACCAGCCCGATCACCCCGTCTCCGCTGACGTCGGGATGAAATCCGGCGTAGGGCTCCATCGCCGCGGGATCGTCCTCCGACCACGCCGACTGCATCGTTTCGATCGCCGACAATTCATAGTCCCCGATCAGATTGATCAGCTGCAGCACGTCGATCGGACGCACGTACCCATCGCCATTGACGTCATACGCATTGCTCTGATTGTGCCAGTCCCCGAACTCAACGCCCCCGGCACCTCCGGCAAGCGGCAAACGCGGCTCCAGCGGTTGCATTCGAACCGATCTCGCGGCGTTTCGAGACCGTGACTGATGTTTCAACATGACGTCACCGGTAGATTTCAATTCCCAGGAGGCTCAACTCAGTCCACTTCCATTGTTGCCAGATTCGTGCTTCAACTGTCACACGCAATGAAAAAACTTCATCAAGAATCATCCTCTCGCCTTTGCGGCCTACCAAATCAGCGGGATGAGACGCCAACGGACTTGCCGGCAGTAACGCTGGTAGGCTTCGCTGTTCAACAACAACCGTTCTTCGACACGGATTCGGAT
The DNA here is from genome assembly GCF_041595215.1 of Stieleria sp. Taxonomy (NCBI): domain Bacteria; kingdom Pseudomonadati; phylum Planctomycetota; class Planctomycetia; order Pirellulales; family Pirellulaceae; genus Stieleria; species Stieleria sp. Next base: position 5,461 of record NZ_JBFHKV010000543.1, read on the forward strand.
CGCGAACAGCGCGACGATGGGCAGGAAGATCACAAGAAGCTTCCAGTGCGGCTCGGCGGCGACGAAACA
>NZ_JBFHKV010000544.1:0-5520 GCF_041595215.1 Stieleria sp.
CATGTACAGGGTCCGCGCGCCGGTGATGCTGTCTTCTTCGAGATCGGCGAACTGCCCCTTCAAGTGCTGCCATCGCCCGCGTGTCAGTTCTCGTGCGCTTTCGAAACCGGCATCCATCATCGCCCAGCGTGCCATGTACCAGAACGCGAACACCGGATCACGTTGGGTGTATTGTTGGCTAATCGACTGGTAGATCTCGGCTTTCACCGGAACGTCCCACAGCCGAACCGAGCTGATGCCCGTGACCGCGTCAAATCGTTCGGCAAGGGTATCGGCATCGACATAGACGTTCATCCTGCGATCGCCAGTTAAACCCGATTGAAGTTTCTTCATCCGCGGGCTGATCGCCTCGGGCAACAGATTCAACAACGCCACACATTGTTGAACGTCTTCCTTGGTCACCGGATAGGTGAATTGATCCAGACCGGCAATTCCCAAACGCCGCAAGACGACGGCGTCGCGGCGTGCTTGGGCCAACGTCGCGATTCCGACTTGGTCCGGACCGGGGACAAAGACGCCCAGAGTCGGCTCGAACAGATAGATCTGGTCACCCGCCAGCACGCCGACGCAAAACGGCGTCACGGCCCCGGATTGGCCGTCGATCGTGCCCAACACCGCGGCGGGGATCCCCGACTGTCGGCACAATTGGGTGAACACCCCGGCCCGCTGCAGTCCGTCACCGGTTCCACGCATGACAGTTTGAAAATCCGTCTGACGATAGCCTGCGCCGCGAAATTCGATGCCCGCAGGAAAGTCGGGTCCTTGCGGCGCGGGATTCAGCGGCTGGTTCGGCTCCAAGGCGATGTTGCGAATCGTCCAGTCGAACAAACGCGTCGCCGTGACCAGCCGATCGACCGTCTCGGCCGGAAGCGTTTCACGCTGCTGCTTGAACCAATCGGTCAACAGAGACTCGTCCTGCAGCGGCACGTCCACCCAGCTGTACAGCGAGTGGAACAGGTAGCTGTCACGCAGATGCAATACATCGCTAGGCAAAAAGGTCCGGCCGGTGACACGGTCGGCCAGTTCGTTTTGCGAGATCAAATCGCCGAGGGTGTCGACCAGCTTGGGCTCGGTGACTTCACTCGGCGGCCGGGTGGCACTCCAGCCGTTGAGATGAAACGCGATCTGTTCCTGCGCCTTTTGTGCATCGAGTTCGACGTACTTTCGCAGCAACACAAATGATTCACCGAGGTGATCGCGTCGCGAGAGCGTTTCTTGCTGGGCTTGCCGGCGACTTTGGATTTCACGGACCAGCGCCGTGTCGTCCTGACACCCGACGGTCAACAGGCTCGCCACGCCAATCCACAGGGCTCCCCATCGATGGACGCCACCGCGACTGCGGTTTGGAACGGGGAAGGTGAAGCAAAACCTAGGGAGCTTGGTCGGTGCCATTCAATTGGCCAACGGAGAGGATCGTGTGTCGAATCTGGAGCAGGCGATCGACCAAGCCCTCGAATCGGTCCAGGGGCACCATGTTGGCACCATCACTCGGGGAGGAATCTGGATCCGGATGGGTCTCGAAAAAGATCGCGTCGATACCGATTGCTACGGCCGCGCGGGCTAATGGTTCGACCATTTCCCGGTTTCCCCCGGTGGATCCCTGCCCCGATCCGGGCCGCTGCACGCTGTGCGTGGCATCGAACACGACTGGCACGCCGAGCGACCGCATGACCGGCAGGGCTTGCATGTCATTGACCAGTCGGCCGTAGCCGAAAAAGGTCCCCCGTTCGCAGAGCATCACGCCCCCATCTCCCGCGGCGTTGGCTTTGTCGACCACGTATCGCATGTCTTCGGGAGCCATGAACTGGCCTTTTTTGACATTCAGGGGCCGCCCGGTTTCCGCCGCGGCAACGATCAAATCCGTCTGACGGGCCAAAAACGCGGGGATTTGAAGCAGATCACAGACCTCCGCGACCGCCTGGGCCTGGTCGGGCAAGTGGATGTCGGTCGTCACCGGCAACCCGGTTCGGCGAGCGATCCGGTCGAGCATCGCCAGCCCCTGCTCCATGCCGGGTCCACGAATCGCCGCAGCGCTGGTGCGATTGGCTTTGTCGAATGAAGCTTTGAAGACGACATTGACGTCGTCTCGCGCGTTGATTCGGGTCAGAACGTCGGCGATCTGCGATGAAATCTCATCCGATTGCAAGACGCACGGACCGGCGATCAACAACAACGGCTGTCGGTCGCCGCACCGATACGGGCCGACGGAAACGGATCGGACGCCTGCGGAAGTCTCTGAATTGCTCATACCCGTGAGTTTGGGCGATTCGCTGAGTTCTGGCAATCGCAGTGCGAGGCGTTGTTCTCCGGTCGGGCAAGGGCCGAGAGACCGCCTGCAGACCGAACACCATCGCGCGGCATCCGCCTCACAGATCCTTCAACCGCTGAACGGCCTCTTTGGCACGCTTCAGGAACGCGTTTTTCGGCTCGCCGGCTTCCAGGAAAATCGGCGCCCCAATCGTGATGCAACTCAACAGCGGCACCGGTAACACTTCGCCCCGCGGCAGAATCCGATTGACGTTGTCGATGTAAACCGGCACCAGCTCCAAATCGGGACGTTTCTTGCCCATGTAATACAGCCCGCTTTTGAATTCGCCCATCTCGTCGCCGGCACTGCGTCCGCCTTCGGGAAACACGATCAGCGAATAAATGTCCCCCATTTCTTCCAGCATGATATCGATCGGACTGCGGTGCACCTTGATCTCCTTGCGGTCGATCAACAGCGCGTTGAAACTGGCCGCCATGTGCGGCTTGACCCAGCCGGAACTCCAATAGTCCTTGGCCGCCACGGGGCGGGTGACCGCACGGATTTCTTTGGGCAGCGCAGACCACAACACCACCGCATCCAAATGGCTGGTGTGATTGGCAAAATAGATGCGCTGACAGGTGTCGGGCTGACAATCCACCCAGCGCACGGTGAAGCCGCTAAACAGCTTCGCCAACAGAACGATGACATGACTAGTAAGGGTCATGCCCCAAGTCTAATCATCGTTTGCAGCGAGAATAAGTGGTCGCAGCCTGACTCCGGGCGGCCTACTGCGACCGCATGACCGCCGGGTCCGCTTTGGCAACCGGGGCTTGTTGTGGGCAGGCCCGGTCATAGAGCGATGTGGCCAGATTTTGATAGCCGGCAACCATCGACTCGAGCGATCCGGTACGAAGCACCAAGTCGCGTCCGGCCTGGCCCATGCGACGCCGCAGCGCCGGGTCGCCGAGCAGTTGCTCGATCGCCTGGGACATCGCATCGAGATCTTCGGACGCGAACAGACGGCCGGTGCGATCATCGATGACGGTCTCGCCGACTGAGCCGACGTCGCTCGCCACCACCGGCACTTCGCAGGCAAACGCTTCCAGGATCGAGACCGGCGAGGCTTCGTTGAGCGAACACAACGTGAAGACGTCCAACGCCGAAAGCAGCCGCGGTGTGTCGTGACGTGTTCCTAACAGGTGAATTCGATCCGCCACCTGAAGCTCTTCGGCGAGCCGTTCGATGGCACCACGCTCGGGTCCGTCACCGACGATTAACCAATGCAACTGTGGATGACGATCACGCAGTTGCGCCGCGGCGCGAACCAACAGCGAATGATTTTTTTCGCTGCGAAGTGCCGCGACGATGCCTACCAGCTGCGCGCCCGGATCGAGCTTCAATTCCTCACGCACCTCCCGGCGATAGGCTTCATTGGGTCCAAACCGTTCACAATCCACCCCATTGCGAATCACGTGGACCTTGCCCTGGGGAAAGCCTTCGAACTGATGTAAAAATTTGCCGTGTGATTGGGCCACCGCGATGAAGGCATCGGTCAACGGCGTCAAGGTTCGATTCAATCGCCCCACGCCATCGGGCCATCCGGTGCTGTGCAGCGCCGACGCAATCACAGGCACTCCGGCCAGGAAGGCGGCCAGACGCCCCCAGAACATTTTGTCGCCCGCACCAACGGTGATCACCACATCGGTCTGACGCCGCCGCATCAGCCGAACCAGCCGGAACAGCACGCAGACGTCATATTTGCCGCCGATCAACTGGCTGTGCACGGGAAACTCATCGGCAATCGCCTCCCCCAGTGGTCCCGGCTGCTTCAAACAAATCACTTCGGGACAGACCACACTGCGATCCATCCGCCGCAGCAGGTTGACCAACAACGTCTCGGCACCGCCGACCGGCATGCTGGTGATCACAAACTGCATCCGCAAGGGGCGGTGGGGTTGTGGTGGCGGACCACTTCTCCACCAACGACGAAACATCATGGGGTTGGTCTATTGATAAATGGGGAACTGCGATGACGGCGAGGGGCGAGCTGGCAAACGCGGTCAATCGATGGCGGTGTCATCACCGGGCGATCGGCTTCCCACCTGTGGTTTGGGATCACAAGCGAACACTGTTTAGGGTTTACCTCACGGACTTTCATGCGGCGTTCGAATCCCGACGCGTCGCAAGGCCGACACGATTCGGCCCCCCGATTCACGCGAACTTTAACGGTTCTACGGATTTCAGGCCGAAAAACCAGGTTTTCGCGTTGGTTGGACTTTCAACAAAATCTGTCGTTTTGTTAAAGCCGTGGTGCATTTTCTTTTCCGCACAGGCTTTCCGATCATGCGACGAAACAATCCAAAACGTTTGGGGACAGTCCCAATGACCACATTGACCCGCGTGCTGCTGACCGCAGGGGCGTTGCTGGTTATGGCGGGTTGCCGCAACACGACCAGTACGCCCGTCTCGCCGCTCGGCGGCTCGTCGCTGCTCTCACCGCTGTCGCCTGTTCAAGGCACCGCGACGCTGTCTCCGATTCAGCCGACCTCGGGCATCGGAACGTTTGGAGCCCCCACCCGCGTGCCCCCGCCGCCCACGGGATCCTATCGCTCGCCGGGCAACTACGGCGCACCCTCCACTTATGGTGCCCCGACGGGTAACTACGCCCCCAGCGGATCAGTGCCCAACGGTCCATCACCTTCGGGAGCCACGCTGGGCTCCAACGGAATGACGCGTGGTTTGACCGACCTGAGTGCACCGGCCGCCTACGCCGGCGGCGTGGGATCGGGCAGTGGCGTCCGTCAAACGGGTTGGATCGGCGACGCATCGCAAGGCAACAACGGATTCGGAAACGGAGTCGATCCGCGACTGTCCCCGGCAAACCAAGCAACCCCGACGGCAGATCCGGCGGCCAGCCCTCGTGCGGGAGGGATGCAGGTGATCGACTTGACGCATGCCCCTTACCCCCCCGGCTATGTTCCTCCGCAGAACCGCCCCGGTGCCGGAGCGTTCCCCGCGTCCGCACCCTATCCACAGACGGCCCCCCAGACGCCGAGCAATCAGTTTCCCAACAGCCAACCGGGCTTCGGTCAGCCGACCAACTCGACCTTCGTCCGAACGGCGAACGGCTTTTCGGACGCGACCAGTTTTGGCGACCACTCGAACGTGCAAACCGCCGGCCGTCCCAACAGCGCGACCCTGCCGTCGACCGAACCCTTTCCGACCACGACCACCAGTGGCGACAGCGACCTGCAATGGCGGCGTCCCTCGCC
>NZ_JBFHKV010000545.1:0-5516 GCF_041595215.1 Stieleria sp.
CCCTTCTCCCCCACAAATCGACAAGCAAGCTTGTTCACGATTTGCGGGGGAGAAGGGTGCCATATCCGTCAGAAACTAAATCGACATCCCAACGGGGTTGAACAGAGCTCAGTAATACAATCGACGTCCTCCGGGAGATTTGAATCCCTCGCAAGATCCTTTGACCACCAACGGAGTGTTTGCTTCACGGCGTTGCCGTTCGGGGGCATGCCAGCGCCCGGGTATCCCCCATGCATCGTCGTTCCGGCGAAGATTTCGTTGACATCGGGGAGACCACGCGATAGCCTATCGCGTTGATTCGTCTACACCGAGCCGGGCCTGATGCTGCGTCACCTTCTCCTTCTCACTCTTGTCATCTTCACGGCGGGCGTTTTGACGTCGCGGCGGGCCGATGCAAGTTGCGGTGATTGGTTGGCGCATCCCGATGACGTCTCGATGTCGCAGCACGCGATGCCGCAGCACGCAATGTCACAGCAGAGTAGCGACTCCATCGACGAACCCACTCCACCGCAACCGTGTGACGGTCCGTTGTGTCGGCAGTCACCTTCTGGGCCGAGTTCGCCTCCGTTACCGCCGGCGCCTCAGGTTCAGCGTGACCATCACGACGCCGTCTGCCTGTCGGACCATTGCCCCCAGCCGGAGTTGTTTCCGGTGCGGTTTGGTCGCGACGATTCTTTGATTCTTCCTAGCGGTCACGCGCACCCGATCGAGCGACCTCCCCAGGCCTAGCTTGTTCGTCGTCGTAACGTTGGACCGTCGGCAGCTCGTGGTGCCGTCGGTCGATCGTGCTGATTGTGGGAGAGGCTTCCCGCCGGTCACGCACGTTCTTCCGCGCAGACTGCACTCGCGGAAATGCGACGATTGATGGTGTGACGTTCGACCGAACCCTGCGATGGGTTTCGGTCAGGTAGCGATGATTCCCGTGCGACGGGGATCGGCGCCCCGTAGTAGTCCATTCATTTCGCTAGGAAATCTTCGATGTCATCCGTTGCTTCGGGCGCCGCCACCGCGGTGCCGCGTAAGAAGTACGTGCGCGCCGTTGGCCCACGTCTTCGGAAGTTGCTGTACTTTATTTTTGTTCTTGTTGCCCTGCTCTTCGCCAACTCCGGCTATCTGGCCATCGTCACGTTTTTGGAGTGGTTGCGCGAAGAAACCTACCAGGATTTCTATTACCAATACATGTTCCTGGCCCATCTGGTGCTGGGGCTGATCTTGATTTTGCCGCTAGTGATTTTTGGGTTCGTTCACCTGTGGAACACCAAGGATCGCCGCAATCGACGGGCCGTGCGGATCGGCTATGCCTTGTTCGCCGTCAGCTTGTTGATTCTTGCAACCGGGCTATTGCTGGTGCGGATCGGCGGGTTTGATCTCAAGCAACCCGTCGCCCGCAGCACCGTATATTGGTTGCACGTGGCATGCCCGTTGGCCGCCGTTTGGCTGTACTGGTTGCATCGGCTGGCCGGACCACGGATCAAATGGCGGATCGGAATGACGTTCGCCGGCGTCGCCGGTGTCGCGATCGCGGCGATGGTGGTGTTGCAAATGCAAGACCCGCGACAGTGGAATGCCGTGGGGCCGGAATCGGGAACGCAGTACTTTGAACCTTCGTTGGCACGGACGGCCAGCGGCAACTTCATCCCCGCCGACGCGTTGATGAACGATCAGTATTGTTTGAAGTGCCATGCCGATATTCACAAGGACTGGAGCGACAGCGTTCACCGTTTCAGTTCCTTCAACAACGCACCGTATTTCGCCAGTGTGAGTGAGACGCGGGAGGTGTCGCTGGCGCGAGACGGATCGGTCCAGGCGTCCCGATGGTGCGCCGGTTGTCACGACCCGGTGCCGTTTTTCTCGGGCGCGTTTGACGACCCGAATTTCGACATGTTGGAACACAAAACCGCCAGTGCCGGGATCACCTGCACGGCCTGTCACGCGATCACGAACGTCAACAGTGTGCGTGGCAATGCGGACTACACGATCGAAGAACCGCTGCATTACCCCTTTGCCAATAGCGACAATGCGGCATTGCAGTGGATCAACAATCAGCTGGTCAAAGCCAAACCCTCGTTCCACAAGAAGACGTTTTTAAAACCATTCCACAAAACGGCTGAGTTTTGTTCGACGTGCCACAAGGTGCACTTGCCCGAAGCGCTCAATCACTACAAGGAATTTTTGCGTGGCCAAAACCACTACGATCCTTATTTATTTAGTGGCGTCTCCGGACACGGGGCTCGAAGCTTTTATTACCCGCCCAAGGCCGTGGACAACTGCAGCAAATGTCACATGCCGCTGGTCGCCTCGGATGACTTTGGCGCGAAGCTGTTTGATGACGCGACGGAGCTGAGTGTCCATGATCACCTGTTCCCGTCGGCCAACACCGGGATCGCTTGGTTGCGCGACCGCGACGAGATCATCACCGCGCACCAGGAGTATTTGCAGGACGTGATGCGGGTCGACATTTTCGGGATCCGCGAAACGGGCCAAATCGATGGAAAGCTAACCGCCCCGCTGCGTCCCGAGGTTCCGGCGTTGAAACCGGGCGAAACCTATTTGCTGGAAACGGTGATCCGAACGTTAAAACTCGGGCATCTCTTCTCGCAGGGCACGGTCGATTCCAACGAGATCTGGCTGGACGTGACGGTGACCAGCGGCGATCGAGTGATCGGACGTAGCGGAGCGATCAACCCACAGAATCACAACGAAGTGGATCCCTGGTCGCACTTTGTCAACGTGTTCATGTTGGACAAGGACGGCAACCGAATCGATCGGCGAAATCCGCAGAACATTTTTACGCCCTTGTACAACCACCAGATCCCGCCGGGCGCGGGCCAGACGGTGCACTATGGGTTGACGATTCCGAAAGATGTCACCGCGCCGATCCGCGTCGAGTTGAAACTGCAGTACCGCAAGTTTGATCAGCGGTACATGGATTTTGTGGCGAAGAAGAATGAGCAGTTTGGACGGATCATTCGGGGGCACCAACCGGGCCAGGATTACACCAACGAGTTGCCGATCACCACGATGGCGGTGGACTCGATTGTCTTCCCCGTCGAAGGCGTTGATCAGGACGTGGAAAATGCACCGCGAGAGATTCCTGTCTGGCAACGTTGGAACGACTATGGGATCGGTTTGTTGTTAAAAGGCAAAGCGGAACTGCGTCAGGCCGAAGAGGCGTTCACCGAAGTGGAAAAGCTGGACCGTTATGACGGTCCAATGAACCTGGCCCGCGTGCTGAATCTGGAAGGGCGTTTGGACGAAGCCGTCGAAGCACTCAACCGGGCCGACCGTTATCGTGACACCGAGGGATTCCCGCGTTGGACGTGGGCGTGGTTGTCCGGTGTGGTCAATTCGCAGCAGGGCCGACTCGTCGAAGCCGAGCAGAATCTGCGGAGCGTGTTGGAGGACAACACCGAGGACATGCGACGTCGCGGATTTGATTTCAGCTTGGACATTGAAGTCATCAACGCGCTCGGCCGGACGCTGTTCGACTTGGGGGTGGTGCGTGAGCGTCAGGGCCGCGAGGACGAGAGCCGGCGTTATTTCGATGAGGCCGTGCAACGCTACAAGAAAACCCTGCAAATCGACCCCGAAAACGTCACCGCGCACCACAACCTACAGTTGTTGTACGAGACGCTCGGTGACACGGAGAACGCAACCCTGCATCGCAAGTTGCACCTGCGGTACAAACCGGATGACAACGCGACGGGCCGTGCCATTCGGTTGGCCCGTGAAAAGTATCCCGCGGCGAATCACGCTGCCGAAGCGGTCGTGATCTACCCACTCGATCGCAATCTCAACCAACCCGAATCCGATGAAACGAAAGCGATTACCCGTCAAGAAGAAAAGGAGGCGACCGATGTCCAATCAACAGGCGCCTGAGGTCGAACCGAAAGAAGTGGAGCGTGAGGAAGAGGAGGTGCTCCGCGACGATGCCGAGATCGGCCGAGCGCTGCGAAGGTCCTTGCTGGCTTTAGTGGCGCTGCTCGTGGTCGGGGGGACTCTCGCGTTTTACTTGTCACGGCCCGAAGCCGCACCACCGGTACGCGAATCCGAATTGGCCAAAGTCAGCATTCGTGAGTTGCCCGACGTGCAAGTGCCGACGGTGAAGTTCACTGACATCACGGCGGAGGCGGGAATTGATTTTGTGCACAACAACGGAGCTGTCGGTGACAAGTTGTTGCCCGAGACGATGGGCGGCGGCATGGCGATCTTTGATTACGACAACGACGGCGATCAAGACATCTTGTTCGTCAACAGTAAGGACTGGCCTTGGGATCCGCCCAGCGGTCGCACCCAAACCTCGGTGTTGTATCGCAACAACGGCGACCGGTTCGTCGATGTCAGCGAAGCGTCCGGTTTGAATCTGTCTGACTATGCGATGGGGGTCGCGGTCGGCGACTATGACAACGACGATCATGTCGATGTGTTGATCACCGGCATCGGTCAAAACCATCTGTTTCGAAACCTCGGCGACGGCCGGTTTGAAGACGTCACCGAAACGGCCGGTGTGGGCGGCGAGGCGGATCGGTGGAGCACCAGTGCCGGGTGGTTCGATTACGACAACGACGGCGATTTGGATCTGTTCGTCTGTAACTACGTTGGTTGGAGCCGGGAGTACGATCAGTCCCAGAATTTTCAACTCGTCGGTGGCGGACGGGCTTACGGGCGACCGCAAAACTTTGAAGGCACGTATCCCTATCTGTATCGCAATGACGGTGACGGCACGTTCACCGATGTGTCCGAGCAGGCCGGGGTTCAGATTCAGAATCAGTCGACCGGAGTGCCGTTGTCCAAGTCGCTGGGGTTGGCGTTTTGTGACTTTGACACCAACGGAACCTTGGACGTGATCGTCGCCAACGATACCGTGCAGAACCTGTTGCTCAGCAACGACGGCGAAGGTCATTTCAGCGAAGTCGGAGCGCTGACCGGAATCGCGTTTGATTCCAGTGGTAACGCCCGCGGCGCGATGGGAATCGATGTCGCTTCGTTTCGCGGACGCAAGGCACTCGCCGTGGCCATTGGGAACTTTTCCAACGAGATGACGGCGCTGTACGTGACCAAGTTGGGGCGGATGCAGTTTTACGACGAAGCCGTCTCGACCGGGTTGGGCCCGAGCACGCGTTTGTTGTTGACGTTCGGTTTGGTGTATCTGGATTGTGATCTGGACGGTCGATCGGACCTGTTCTGTGCCAACGGGCACTTGGAAGAGGACATCAACCGTGTGCAGCCGAGCCAGCATTACGAACAGCCGCCCCAATTGTTCTGGAACGCCGGCCCGGAGCACGGGACGGAGTTTTTGGCGATGAACGAGGCTCAGGTTGGCGAAGATTTGTTGCGGCCGATGCCTGGTCGTGGCGCCGCCTATGCCGACTTTGATCAAGACGGCGACTTGGATCTGTTGATCACCGCGACCGGGCGCGGTCCGCGTTTGTTGCGAAACGATCAACAGCTCGGCCATCATTGGTTGCGTTTGCGATTGAAAGGCGACGGACGGTATTGCAATCGCGACGCGATCG
>NZ_JBFHKV010000546.1:0-5515 GCF_041595215.1 Stieleria sp.
CTTCACCATCACGGTGACGCCCGTCAACGACAATGCGATCAGCGCGATTGCGGATGTTGATTCGTCGGCCAATTCAGTTGCCGAGGACGCGGTGATCGGAACCATCGTGGGCATCACCGCACTGGCCAGCGATGCGGACGCGGGGGCCAGCGTCACGTATTCACTCGACGACGACGCCGGCGGTCGATTCTCGATCGATACGACGACGGGGATTGTTCGAGTGGCCGGAGCGCTCGATCACGAAACGTCGGCGAGCGAAACGATTACGGTTCGCGCAACGAGCAGTGACGGTTCGACGACAACGATGACAAACTCGATCGCCGTGACGGATGTCAATGAAGCTCCCGCGGCGACCGGGGAAGCGTTCACGGTGACGATCGGCGAAACGCTTTCCGTGGGAGTGGCGGGCGTGATTTTCAATGACACCGACATCGATGGTGACTCGCTCGCGATCGTGTTGGTCACCGCGCCGATCAACGGCACCTTCAGTTTGGATCCGGGCGGCAATTTTACCTACACGCCGAACGCGGGCTTCTTCGGCCAAGACTCGTTCTTTTACCGAGTCACCGACGGGACGCTGTCGAGCAATGTTGCCGAGGTGGTCCTTGAAGTGCCGGTTGTCGCGCCGGTGGTCAGTGGATCGGGACCGACACCACCGAGTGATCCAGATTTCGAAGAACCCGAGATCGAGAACGCGACCGAATCGGATGCCGACACTTCATCGGAGGTCGAATCGGAATCCGACGAATCAACGGACACCTCCGAGGCGACCGTTACGTCCGGCGAAGACTCCGGCATCGCCTTGGCTTCGGTCCTGCATGGTCCAGGTGCCAAGTCGGACGGTGGCGTCGGGGGACCGCCCGATGGGGGTGACCTGCCGGGCAACGACGGGTTGCCGGAGGAAGTGATACGAGCCGAACGACAGCTTTACGGCGTCTATGCGGTTTCAAGCGATGCTTCCAGTGTGACTCTCAGCCATTCCCCCGAACTGCAGCAACTGGAACGTTTGCTGCGTCAAGACCTGCAACAAGCGATCGTATGGACGCAGTGGGACGACCCCCAGCAGAACGAAGACGACTCACCGATGATGGTCATGGTCGGGGCCGCCGGAGCAGGGATGAGTGTGTTTTCGATCGGATACGTGTTCTGGGCATTGCGCGGTGGGGCGTTGATGACGGTGTTCGCCTCCAGTTTACCTGCGTGGCGGTTTATCGACCCGATTGCGATGCTTTCGGCTTATCGCAGTTCGCGAACGGGCGTCGACGAAGGGTTGGACTCGATGCTTGGCTAAAGCACCATCTCGCGGCTGTCACCGTTGAACCCTTTCCAGCCTTGCGGATAGACTGCGGTTTTGGTTTCGTTCGACTGATCAAACGCGTGAAGGATGTTGGATTGATGGATTCACAGAACACCACTCCGTTGGCCGCGAGGAACGCCCCGTCGACAAGTTCAGCCGACGCCACCTGCGGCGCCGGTGGACACGGCGTCTGCCCGGTCTGCCGCGGCAAGACGTTGATTGAAATTCGCGGTAAATTGCAGTGTTCCCGCTGCCATTCGATCTGTGAAACCTGTTGCGAAGGTGGTCGCGGGTAAACTTGGGGGCATGTCGTGCGCCGATTGAATTCGAGATCCAAAGCTGAGATTCGGAAAGAGCCCCATGGAAGCGATCCTCCTGGACCCCGGCGGTCTTCACTACCAGAGTTCGCACCCCGAACCGACGCCGGCCGAGGGCGAAGTGCTGGTGCAGGTTCTGCAGGCGGGGATTTGCGAAACCGATCTGCAACTCGCTCAGGGTTACATGGGGTTCCGCGGAGTTTTGGGGCATGAGTTTGTCGGCATTGCGCAAACGGGAACCCATGCGGGGCGCCGTGTGGTTGGCGAGATCAATTGCAATTGTCGGGTCTGCCCGACTTGCCGGGCCGGTCGACCGACGCACTGTCCCCGGCGGACGGTGATCGGAATCGATCGTCACGACGGGGTGTTCGCCCAAACCGTCGCGATTCCGGAGCACAATTTGCATGCCGTTCCTGAAAACGTGACCGACGACCAGGCGCTCTTTACCGAACCACTCGCCGCCGCCTTTGAAATCTTGGAACAGGTTGCGATCACGTCCGCCGACCAGATCGCGATCTTGGGCGACGGTCGATTGGGCTATCTGTCGGCCCAGGTGCTTTCATCCGTTGCCGATCGAATCACCGTGTTCGGCAAACACGGCGTCAAACTGCTGCGTTTCGGGCATCGCGGATACGAAGTGGTTCAGATCCCGTCGACCGATCCCGCGGAGCTTCCCCGGCACAAATTCGACGTGGTGGTCGATTGCACCGGATCGACGACCGGATTGCCGATGGCCATTCATCTGGTACGGCCACGCGGGACGGTGGTGCTCAAGACGACCGTCGCCGATCCGCATCAACTCTCACTTGCCTCGATCGTGATCGATGAAATTTGCGTCGTCGGATCACGCTGCGGTCCGTTCGCCAAGGCGCTCGATGCGCTGGCGAGCGGCGAAGTCGACGTGGACGGTTTGATCACCGATCGATACTCGTTGGATCAGGTCAAACCCGCGTTCGCGGCGGCCGTCAATCCGAATTCGTTCAAAGTCGTCTTCGACGTCGGTTCCCAATCGCTTTAGGACTCGTCGCTGTGTGGCGGAAACGCGCTGTCATCTGCGGGTCGCTCAACGCCGGCGGCGGAGCACATAGACGACATCTTCACTCGCCGCATCGACGGTGATCGGATCTGACAGGTCGTACCCAAAGTCAAACGTTTCGACGATCTCCCACAAACCGCTGTGATCGATCAACGCCTTCATCTGGCGCATCGTGTAGCTGCGCAGCACCAGTTCATCGACGATCCGCACCGAGCCCGAGGGACGATGGATATCAAACCGGATGCCGAACCGTTCGACGCGTCGTTTGGGGTCGCGTGAATTGGTCCACATGTGTGTGTTGACTGTCAGGTGACCTCGCCGAGCCGACCAGGATTCTCCTTCACTGGGGATCGCTTTGGTCGGCGTCAGGTGCACGCCCAAGAGGTAGAGTCCTCCGACGCGGACGGCATCGGCCATCGACTCGAAGTGCCCGCGCGCGGCCGCTTCGGTCGGCAGGTGGCGAAAGCTGTTGATGGTGTTGAACGCCACGTCCGTTTTTTTTCGCAGCCGAAAGTCCGACATGTCCGCCACGAAGGCGCGATGGGGCATCTCGTGACGCTCAAACCTGGCGTTGCAGAACTCGATCGCTTTGGGGTTCAAGTCCAGTCCATCGACGTCGTGACCGCGGCGGGCGAGGGAGTACAGCAGCCGCCCGGTCCCGCACGCCGGTTCGAAAAATCGTTTCGCCGGTCGGCTCGAGTACTGCTCCGCACAACCCAGAATGAATTTGGTCTCCGCGGCACAATCGGCCCCGAAGACCAGATCGTAATACTTCGGGTGGTCGTAGATGGATTCGTTCAGTTCTTGCACGGCGTGTCACTTGACGGAGGAGGACGAAAACGCTTCGGTGATTGGCAAGGCTTTTACTCGTTCTACAATCCCCCGTCTACCAGTGCTGTCTACCAGTGCTTTCGACCACTGCAGTCGATCGCACCGTTTCACACCCCATTGCAATCCCCCCGTCCACTCCGCTTCCCATCGATATCATGCTGATCGTTCTCTCGCCGGCCAAAACACTGGACTATGAATCCCGACCGAAGGTCCCGGCACGGACCACTCCCGAATGGCTCGCCGAGAGCGAAAAGCTGGTCGACTTGCTGAAAAAAAAGACCCCCAAGCAGATCCAGACGCTGATGGGGGTGAGCGAGAATCTGGCCGAACTGAATCACGGGCGTTATCAAGACTGGCAGCTGCCGATGCCCGACCAGGCGTCTCGGCCGGCCGTTTTGGCGTTCAAGGGCGACGTCTATCTAGGGCTTCAGGCCGACCAGATGACGGAAAAACAATTGCTCTACGCGCAGGATCATCTGCGAATTCTTTCCGGACTCTACGGCGTGCTGCGGCCACTCGATTCCATGCTGGCGTATCGGTTGGAGATGGGCACGGCACTGAAAACCCGTCGTGGCAAGGACCTGTATGCGTTTTGGGGAACGCGAATCACGCAATCGATCAACGAGCAGCTCGACGCGACGGACTCGCGGTACCTGTTGAATCTGGCATCGAACGAATACTTTCGCAGCATTCAAAAGAAGAGCGTCCAGGCCGAGATCATTGCGCCGGTGTTCAAAGATCAGAGCAACGGCAAGTATCGTGTGATCAGCTACTTTGCCAAAAAGGCGCGCGGGACGATGGCGTCGTGGGTGATTCGAAACAAAGTCAAAACGCCGGCCAAGCTGGTGAAGTTTGCCGAAGACGGATATCGCTACGACGCCGAATCGTCGACCGACGCGGCACCGGTGTTTTTGCGGGGGTAGTGCGGACGAACCTCAGCCCCCGTGGTGCTCGATCAAATGCGCAAAGAAAACCGATTTGTCATCGGCGTATTTCTGCGGCTCGCCGGCCCCCTGTCGCCAGCGGGTGACTTTGGTTTCCTCGAACCGCAGCGAGAGTTCGCGATCGGAACGCAGCGCATCACGGACGGCGATCGAACTGCGATAAAACGGGCTGTCTAAATAGGTCAAGAACACGCGATGGGTTTCTTCTCCGCTACGCGGTTTGCAGAACACGATCGCTTCGGCGGCCCACATCGGTGTGGTGACGCGTCGAAAATTCAGCCCCTCGATCATGTCCGATGACTCGGCGATCGCTTGCTGGGAATCATCGTCATCGCGGACCGCCGCGATCACATCCAGGACCGGGCGGGCGATCATACCGCCGATCGCGGTGCTGCCGATGTGTTGAACGTCGATCACCCAACCGAGACAACTGTGCAAAATCCCGCTCCGCGTTTGCTCGAACTCCTGCCGCCAACGCGGGTCGTAATGCATCAATCGGACGGTGTCAGTCATGGCGGCTTCAAACAACAGGCCGAAACGGCGGTCAACAAAAAAAGCGAGCCCATCGCGGATGCGATAGGCTCGCTGTATCGTTTGCCGATGTCAAGTTTGGACGCTATTTGCTGCTCAGCAAAGGCAATCGCGACTGCTTGATCTCATCGCGGATCGAATCGACGTACGACTCATCGGCCGGGCACAGTCGTCCGGCGGGGACCGTGCAGGTCCGGCCGTTGGACTTGAGCAATCGCACGTTGTCGGTGTTGATTTCGATCAAGCGGCCTTCGACCTGATACTTGCCCGTGTTGTCGATCCACGTTCGCACATGGGTCTCGTCCAGCGGGTTGATCGCGACGGCGGGAGCGACGGAGACGACTTGAACGCTCAGTGAACCCTCGGCCGCGGGCGTTTTTCCGAACAGGTCGTCCAGATTGTCCGCTGCATCGTCGGCGGGCTTCGCTTCACTTGCCGGTGCGTCTTCGGCGGCGTCCGGATCGCCGAACAGGTCATCCAGGGACTCGGTCGCCGACGACGCGTCGGAAGCGTCGGCTGCTGGTTCGGGCGTGTCGCCGAACAGGTCGTCCAGTCCGCC
>NZ_JBFHKV010000547.1:0-5510 GCF_041595215.1 Stieleria sp.
CTTCCACCGTGCGACGCATCCAGTGGTGGAATCACCCCGCGGTGCTGTCGGCCATGATCGCCGGATTGTCGCTCTTTTGGGTCGGAAGAAAATGGGCGGGAGGGGTTTAGGTTTCAAGTTTCAAGTTTCAGGTTTCAAGTTTCAAGTTTCAGGTTTCAAGTTTCAAGTTTCAAGTTTCAAATATCAGATTTCAACCGCTAACCGCTAACCGCTAACCGCTAACAGCTAACAGCTAACCGCTAACAGCTAACCCCTCTTTCCTGCATCTCCTCCATGACCACCCGGCAATCCCATCACATCGCGATTCCCGCCCGTTTGCTTGACAAACTGGCCGAGTTTCGGCGCGGGTTGATGTGGCTGGTGGGGCGTGATCATCTGGTTCGTTTTCTGTTGATCGGCATGATCGTGTTTTGGGTATTGCTGATTGCAGACCGATTCGTCGAAACCCCCGTCTCGATTCGCTGGGGGCTGTTGGCGGTGATCGCCGCGGCGATGGGCATTGCGGTGATGCGACTGTGGCAAACCATTTGGGATTGCCGGTCACCGTTGCGTGTTGCCGAGGTGATCCGTCGGCGCGATCCTGTATTTGGTGATCACTTGGTCGGTGCGTTGGAATTGGCAGACTGTGAATCAGAGCAGGCTCGTTCGGTGACGCTGTGTGTCGCGGCGCTGGAACAAGTGGCCGATGAAGCGGTGGCGCGAGATTTCCAGCAGGCGCTTCCCGACTCTCATCTTCGTGTCATGACACGCGGATTGTTGGCGTTGTTGGCGTCCGCCGTGTTGATGGTTGCGTTGGCCCCGCAAGCGGTTTGGAACGCGGCGACACGACTGTTCGCTCCGTCGGCTGCGATCGATCGTTTTACGTTTGTGACGATGCAACCGCTGCCGCCTGAGCGGGTCGTGCCACGCGACGAGCCGTCAGATTGGACGGTGGCGTTGGATTCCCAAAGTCGCTGGACGCCGCGTGATGCGACGCTTCGGATTGGAACCCATCGCTCCACCGCTCGTGTGACTCGATCCGACGACTCCGGTCCGGCGCGCTATTCGTTCGAATTGCCACGGTTGTTCGAACCTTCGATCGCGGACGTTCAAGTGGGTGATGCACGCCACCGGGTCCGATTGATCCCCAAGCTTCGGCCACAATTGACGAGCGTCGTTGCAACGGTTCGGTTGCCGGATTACTTGGCCGGGCGAATCGACGGCGGCAAGCTGCAGACCGATTACGACGCCGGTGTGATTCGCATCGTCGAAGGCGCCGCGGCGACGCTGCGGTTGACGGTTTCGTCGGCTTTGGCCGATGCAACCGTCGACGGCACGCCGGTCGCTGTGCAGGGGAATCAATTCGTGGCGGAACTGGGGACATCGGCGGAAGATGTCCGTTTGCACTGGACCGATCAAGACGGATTGGCGGCAGCCGAGCCGATGACGGTGACGGTGCAGCGTGTTCCCGATCAGCGGCCGACACTGCTGGTCGAAAACGAATCGATTCCGCCGCGGGTGTTGGACAGTCAAGCGTTGCGTTTCTCGGTGACGGCTCAAGACGACTTTGCCGTCCGCCGAGTCGGGATGCAGTGGTCCGCGGATTCGAGTTCCGAGTCGGGAGAACGGGTGCTGGGATCCGGCGACGAGGGCGGTTCGTTGGCCGCGGTGTTTCAGGCGACGTCGCTGTCGGTTCCGCCGGGTGAAGTGAGCGTGCGGTTTTGGGCCGAAGACGACTTTCCGGGACGCGAGCGTGTGTATTCCGATCCGCTGTCGATCCACGTGTTGACGGCCGATGAGCACGCCGTCTGGATCGCCGGCCAATTCGCTCGTTGGCGTCAGGCCGCGATGGATGTTCGGGATCGAGAACTGAATCTGTTCTCTCGCAATCGCGAATTGGCCGAAGTCGCCGTCGCCGAGCGAGATGACCTTTGGCGTGACGCGGTGGCCGAGCAGGCGCGGGCGGAAGCATTCAACGGTCGGCAACTGGAAGCATTGACCGGTGAAGGGGAAGCGTTGTTGCGACAGGCGGCGCGGAATGATCAAGTCGACGTGGACTATGTCGAAAAGCTCGCCGCAACGATCCAGACGTTGCAAGAGATGTCCGATGATCGCATGCCGCGCGTCGCCGAGTTGCTGCAGCAAGCGTCCGAGCAAGAAGACGAAGAATCAAAGTTCGCGGAACTGGCGGGGCAGGAAAGCTCGCAAGGCACGTTGGCCGAGTCGAGTGATGGTGATGTCGCCGACGACTCACCGCAGGAGGCTGACGGGGAATCATCCGAGCGGATTAGTTTGGCGGGCACCACGATCGTTGATACGTCCAAGCGGTCGCCCAAGAGTGAAAGCGAGAAATCGGAAGAAGACAGCTTGACGATCGCCATCGAAGATCAAACCGACCTGGTCGCGGAATTCGATGCCGTTGCCGAGGAACTCAAAACGCTGATGGGGAACATGGAAGGCAGCACACTGGTCAAACGTTTGAAATCGGTCAGCCGGTTACAGGATCGGGTCGCCATGCAGCTGGGACGAAGCATCGAATCCACCTTCGGCCAAGCCGCCGAATCGAATGGCGAGGTGTTACAGTCGGTTGTTGCCGACGTGATCGAGTCGGCGGCCCGGGTTCGCACGGTGCTGGACGACTTGGAAGCGTTTTGTCAGCGACGCGAGATCGAACATTTTCAGTCCGTGTTGGATGAAATGACACAGGCGCGTGTCTTGGAACAACTCAAAGCGTTGCAGGAACGAGTCCCGTCGCGGCCCGGCGTTTCGATCTCCGCGGCCGAATATTGGTCGGACAACTTGGATCGCTGGGCCGATGACTTGGTGGATCCGGGTTCCGAGCAATCTGAATCGGGACCACAGAATAAAAAGTCGCTTTCGCCGGCGGTGATCGTGGAAGTGTTGAGGATCTTGGAAGCCGAAGTGACGTTGCGCGAACAGACGCGCGTCGCTGATCAGGGACGCGAGGCGATGCAGGAAGCGGACTACGTCAGCGAGGCGATTCGGTTGAGTGAATCACAGGATTTGTTGCGAGATCGTTTGGACGCGGTCGTCGACGGGATCGAGGCATTGCCGGACGGGTTGTTGAATTTTGGAGAAGAGATCGAAGTGCTGGGGTTGGCCAGTGCCGCGATGGTCGACGCGTCGAAGACATTGGTCACGCCCGAAACCGGACCGGTCGCGATCGCGGCGCAAACCGAAGCGATCGAATTGTTGTTGCGGAGTAACAAGATCAGCCCCGAGGGCGGCGGCGGTGGCGGAGGAAGCGCCGGGGGAGGGCAGGGCGGCGAGACCGATCAGGCGGCGATCGCGTTGCTGGGTCAAGGGCTCAATCAACTCGCCATCACTCGTGAATCGGAAACACAGTTGTCCGTCGGGCGAGACCGTGACGAGGTGCCGGAACGATGGCGAGCGGGTTTGGATCGGTATTTTGATCAGCTGGAACAACGCCGGTCGGCAGCGGCCGTGGAGGCGGGGCAATGAACAGGCCAATGGGCATGCTGACTCTCTGGGTGTTGCCGTTACGACAAGTTGCATGGGTGCGCGCCGGCTGCCTTCGCACCGCTTTCTGGACAGGCCATGCGAGGGTCACTCGCCGATGGATCGCTTCAATCGTCTTGACTTGTGCGGTGACGTTTGTTGGCGCGCTGTCAGCCACCGCCCAGGCCCCTCGTGTGCCCTCTCCGGAGCCGGCGTCGACCAATGTCGGAGAGATGGTCTCGCGTGACGTGCATGAAATCTATGCCAAGGGGCTGGAGTTTCTGACGCAGACCCAGGACGAGCGGGGGACGTGGCCGGCCGGTGAGGGCGTCGGACCGGGAACGACGGGGCTGGTCGTGCTGGCCTTTTTGGCTTCCGGAGAAGACCCCAATTTTGGTCCGCATCGCGACGTGATCCGCAAAGGGTTGCGGCACATCATCGCCGGCCAGTCCGCGGTGACCGGTTACATTTCTCCCAGCATGTATCATCACGGGTTCGCAATGCTGGCACTTTGTGAAGCCTACGGTGTGGTCGACGACTCGGATCTGTATCCGCCCGGCGAGCGGGAGTCCCAGCGCAGTCTCGCCGAAGCGGTGGAGCTGGCCGTTCGCGCGGCGCTGACGGCACAAAAGAACAATCGCCGGGGCGGATGGCGTTACGCTCCTAACGCGAGCGATGCCGACACCTCCGTCTCCGGCGCCGTCGTGATGGGCTTGTTGGCCGCACGCAACGCGGGAATCGAGGTGCCGGATGAGTCAATTGATCGGGCGATCGATTACCTCGTTTCGATGACAGCCGAAGACGGCTCGGTCGGCTACACCAGTGCAAGCGAAGGCGGTGGTGGCGAATCGGTCGCCCGCAGCAGCATCGTGAACCTCGTGCTCGCCATCGCCGGACGAAAAGAGTTACAGGCCTACCAGTCGACGTTGCAGTACCTCGTTGTCAACCGCGACGCCGAGCCGTTGTGGCCCGAATACGCCCGCTACTATCAAGCCCAGGCGTACTTCCAATCGGACGTTGCGGTTTGGAAACAGTGGAACGATCGGCTGATCCAACGACTCAAACGTGACCAGAAGCCGAACGGAAGTTTTGACGGAGATCTCGGTGTCACCAACAGCACGTCGATGTCCTTGTTGGCGTTGGCTGTGAACTATCGATTTTTGCCGATCTATGAACGATAACCTTCAAGACATCCGGGTGCGATCAGATGGCGTTGGGCCCGTAGGCTTGCGCCAGACGGTTGCAGATCGTTTGACATCAGCCGCCTGCGCGCTCGTGGTCGGTGTCTTGTTCCTGTTGATCGGTTCGGTGGGGAATGCGTCCGCTGACGATCCCGGCTTGCGTTTTTTGCTGGTCGACGGCAGCAACATTGACGGTACGTTGTCCGCCGCCGAGGAGCCGGGGAGGCTGCGGATCAACAGCACACGGTTCGCCCAGCCGATCGAAATCTCGACCGAGAATCTGTTGGAGGCTCGTCGCGAACCCTTGAACGCTGGCAGTGTTGTAGGTGATGGTCTTGATACTTCCACCAACACGTTTGCATTTCTGTTGAGCGACGGCAGCCGATTCGTGGGCAACGTCGCCTCATGGTTAGACGGAGTGATCGCGCTCGAAACCGAAGACTTGGGGCGGGTTTCGTTTGCCGCCCAGCGCGTGGTTCGTATCGTCGACCAGGCGAGCATGCCGCATCAGATTCTGGCCTTGTCCGACGCTCGCTATCGCTTTCGTCGAGAAACGGGGTGGAGCTTTACCGAACAGGGCATGGCATGCACCGTCCCGGAATCGACGGCGGTCGCAGGCATCGATCTGCCGGATCGATTTCGAATTCGAATCGAAGTGGATTGCGAGGGAACGGCCGATTTTGAATTGTCGCTCGGTGATCGATCACCGGGCGGGGCAGGGCAGGGCGGTGCGCGGGTGGATCGGCGGGGCGGTTCGATTTCACGTTTGCCGACCGAGCGTTTCATCACCCGAGTGGAGTGGTTCGGTGAAAGTGTCTCGTTGGTCCGCAGCAATGCGAGCGTTTCCGATGCCGGCGTGTTTGACGTGGC
>NZ_JBFHKV010000548.1:0-5507 GCF_041595215.1 Stieleria sp.
CACGACCCAGCCGCCGGCACGCTACACCGAAGCGTCGCTGACCCGGACGCTGGAAGAAAAAGGGATCGGTCGCCCCAGTACGTTCGCTTCGATCATCGGCACGATCACCGACGAACGCCGGAATTACATTTACAAAAAAGGCAACGCGCTGGTCCCCAGTTGGCGTGCGTTCAGCGTCACGCGATTGATGGAAGAGCACTTCGGGACGCTGGTCGATTACCAGTTCACCGCCGACATGGAGGACTTTTTGGACTCGATCAGCCGCAACGAAGGCGGGGCGGAAGAGTACCTGCGGCGGTTCTATTTCGGCGACGACGGCCCCGCCAGCGATGCGATCAAGCAATTGGCGGCCGATCACAACGTCGCGCTCAAACCGCGGCTGGAAAAGAAGCTCGAAGAGATCGATCCCCGCGTGACCGCCCGGTTTTTGATCGGAACGCCGACCGAGGGCGAGCACCGCGAAGAAGTGTTTGTGCGGGTCGGCAAGTACGGGCCGTTCTTGGAACAGGGCGAGCGCAAGGCGCCGATCCCCGAAGGCCTGCCGCCGGATGAATTGGATTTGGCCAAGGCGATCGAACTGCTCGATGCCGGGCAGGTCGAAGAGGAGCCGTTGGGAACGCACCCGGAAACCGGGAAGCCGATTTACGTCAAAATCGGTCGCTTCGGGCCCTACGTCCAGTTGGGCGCGCCCGACGACGAGGAAAAGAAAAACCAATCGCTGCTCAAGGGCATGGCGATCGAAGATTTGACGTTGGAGATGGCGTGCAAGCTGCTCGAATTGCCGCGAACGCTGGGGAATTTCCCCGACAACGACCAGCCCATCCAAGCCTTTGACGGTCGCTATGGGCCTTACGTCAAATGCGAAAAGGAAACGCGATCGCTGCCCGACGGAGTCTCCCCGCTGGAGGTCACGCTCGACGAGGCGATCAAGTTGCTGCGCGAGCCCAAGCGGCGTGGCCGGGCGGCGCCGAAGGAACCGATCAAGGTGTTTGAGGCCAAATCGCCGGTGACCGAAGCCGAGGTCAAGGTGCTCGACGGGCGTTACGGCCCCTACGTGACCGACGGCGACACGAACGCCTCGTTGCCCAAGGGCGTCGATCCGAAAGAGCTGACGTTCGAGTCCGCGATCGATCTGTTGGCCGAGCGGGCTGCCAAGGGTGGCTCGAAGAAAAAGAAGAAAAAGAAGGCGACCAAGAAGAAAAAGGCGACGAAAAAGAAGTCGGCCAAGAAGAAGGCGACGAAGAAGAAGGCCACCAAGAAGAAGGGTGTCAAGAAAAAGGCGTAACCGAACGTGGGATCGGCTTCCAGGCTGTCGGTCCCGGAAACGCACTACTCGGCGGGCCGAAAACTGACTAAACTTCGCGGCCCCACCGAAAACATCCAAACATTTCTAACCCCCATTCACTTTCTGGAGTTCCCTATGCCAAGTGGCATCGAACGAGTCCGCGAGATCAAACGCCTTCGAACCCGCCGTAAAAAGGTCGCCAAATTGCTGGCCCGAGCCAAGGCCGGAACGATGGACAAGTCGGAAGTGGTCCGAAAACTGAAACGATTGACGCCCGGTGCGGATGTGATCATCGAGCGTGAAGGCCTGAAGTCCTAAGGCGTCCCGCCGATCGGTCTTTCCTGTCTCGGCCATCTCGCGGCCTGTGCCGCCGCAGGACTCTTCACTCGCCCCCCTGCCCCGCCGCGAGGCTGTCTTTGGCCATCTCGCGTTCGGCATGGCGGTTTGCGATGCTGTCGTCACCGTCATTGCACGCGTCAGCCGAGATTTCTCGGCGACGTCTCTGAACCACGCTTCGGCTTGAGGCGTACCTGACGCTTGACGTCTATCCCGACCCCTACCCCCAACAGACGAACATGACAACGACGGAACAGCGGCGTCCGATGATCGAAGCGGACGGACTGAGTAAGTTCTATGGTCCGTTCGCGGCGGCCCGCGAGGTTACCTTCTCGGTGTTGCAGGGCGAACTGGTTGCGTTTCTCGGCCCCAACGGTGCCGGCAAGAGCACCACGATGAAAATGCTGACCGGCTACATCGCACCGAGCGAAGGTGAGGCGAGGATCGCCGGGCACAACATGATGGATGACCGCATCGAGGGCAGTCGTCATCTGGGCTACCTGCCCGAAAGTGGTCCGCTGTACATGGAAATGACTCCCTCGGGGATGCTGGACTTCTTTGCCGAAGCACGCGGGTTGGTCGGAGCCAAGAAACGCGACCGTGTCGAAGCGGTCGTCGAGATCTGTGACCTGTCGTCGGTGATGTACAAGCCGATCAGCAAGCTTTCCAAAGGATTCAAGCAGCGGGTCGGGATGAGCCAAGCCTTGCTGCACGATCCGGATGTGTTGATTTTGGACGAGCCGACCGCGGGGTTGGACCCCAATCAAATTCGCGGCGTCCGCAAGACGATGCGGAAGTTGGCCGAGACCAAGACGATTCTGTTGTCGACCCACATTCTGCAAGAGGTCGAAGCGATGGCCAACCGCGTCGTGATGATCAACGAGGGACGTCTGGTCTACGACGGCGACGTTCAAGGTTTGCGCAAGCACGGCAACGACGATTTGGATCAAGCGTTCCATCAATTGACGCAGTTCGACGCGTAAGATCGTCGAGCGGGAGAGGCTTCCAGCCTGTCAGTGCTGAATTGACAGGCTGGAGGCCGTTCCCGCGGATGAGAGGCCGGAAGCCTCCCCCTCATTTTCCCACCCCACACCTTCTCTGCCCGATTCACTATGAACCCCAACATCGCCGCGTTGTTGAACCTGGTCGTCATGGATGCCATTTTTCTGTGCATCGTGTTGGCCGTTTTCGGTTTGGTCGCCGGAACCAAACGCGCCGCCTTTGCGGTCATGAAACGCAACTTCGTCGGCTACTTCAGCAATCCGACCGGCTATGTGTTTCTGTGCATCTTCGTGTTCTTGACCTCGGTCGCTGCGTTTTGGCCGTACGAGTTTTTTAATCAAAACCTGGCAACGCTGGATCAGCTGAATTACTGGTACCCGTTGATCATGCTGGTGTTCATTCCGGCGATCACGATGAGCATCTGGGCCGAAGAGCGGCGGGCCGGGACGGACGAGTTGTTGCTGACGCTGCCGGCCGACGATTTCGACATCGTGATCGGCAAATACATGGCCGCCGCGGCGATCTTCACCGCGTCGCTGTTGTTCTCGCAGTTGAGCACCTTTGTCACGTTGACGGTTCTGACCGACGGCGGACTGGATACCGGGCTGATCTTCACCACTTACATCGGGTACTGGTTCGTCGGAGTCACGATGATCGCGATTGGAATGGTCGCCTCGTTCTTGACCGGCAACCTGACCGTCGGATTTATCTTGGGCGCGTTGTTCAACGCACCGCTGGCATTCGCTTCCCTGGCCGACTCGGTCGTCGGCAGCGGCGAGGCGGTCTTCGGAATCAACTTTGCCGAGCTGATCAAGGAAAGCGGGATCGCCCGGCCGTTCGACGATTTCGGTCGCGGTGTGATCAGCACGTCTTCGGTGATCTACTTTGTCCTGGTCACGGTGGTCGCGCTCTACATGTGCATGGTGCTGATCGGTCGCCGTCACTGGACCGGCGGCAAGGACGGCAACACGATGGCGTATCACTACCTGGGGCGGATCATCGCCCTGTTGGTGGTTACCGCCAGCGCGGTCGTCTTGTTCCGCAACCGCGACATCGTTCGCCACGACATGACCGAAGGCCAGGTCAGTTCACTGGCCCCGGCGACGACCAAGTTGATCAAAAACTTGGAGTCCGATCGCCCGATCAAGATCGACGCGTACATCAGCAAGGACATTCCCGAAATGTACGCCCGGACCCGCTACGAGCTGGTCAACTTGTTGAAAGAGTTTCAAAGCGAAGCGGCGGCTAGCGGACGAACGATCGAAGTCAATCTGTTTGATGAAATTGATTTGTTCAGCGACGAAGCCGCCGAGGCTGCCGATCGTTTCGGGATCGAGCCGGTCACGCGAATGGTTCGCGAACAAGGTTCATATCAGCAAAAGCGAATCATCATGGGGGCCGCGTTCCGCGCCGGCCTGGAAAAGGTCGTCGTGCCGATTTTCGAGTATGGCATCCCGGTCGAGTACGAGCTGGTTCGGTCGATCAACACCGTTGCACGCGGTGAGCGAAAACGCGTCGGCATCGTCCGCACCGATGCCCAGTTGATGGGCGGCATGTCGATGGCCGGCATGCAGATGCGACCGATCGAAAAGCACCCGTTGGTCGACGAGTTGAGCAAGCAGTACGAAGTGGAAGAGGTCAGCCTGGATGCCCCGATCAGTCCCGGCGTCTACGACGCCTTGTTCGTGGTTCAGCCCTCATCGCTGGCGCCACCGCAGTTCGAACGATTGCTCGAAGCGATCAAGGCGGGCGTGCCCACGGCGATCTTTGAAGACCCGCTTCCCTACGCCCGTCAAGACATCACGGCGACAGGCGAGCCCAAGCAACAACCCGGCGGCATGTTCGGCATGGGCGGCGGCGGGCAACAGCCCAAGGGCGACATTCGCGAACTGTGGGATATCTTGGAACTGAAAAGCACGGGCTCGCCCGGCGTCCAGTATTACAACAGCGACATCGTTTGGCAGGATTACAATCCCTATCCGAACCTGGACATGAACGTCGATCCGTTCTGGGCGTTCATCGATGAAAATGCCCCCGGAGTCGAACCCGGCCAGGCGCTTAGTGCCGCCAGTCCGATCACCGATGGGCTGCGTCAGGTGTTGGCACTCTACTCCGGAACGATCCTGCCGGCCGATGGTGCGACGTTGACGCACACGCCGTTGCTGGCCACCGGAACGGCCAGCGGAACACTACCGGTCACCAAGTTGGTGCAGCTGATGCAGACCGGGATGGAAGGATTGTCCGGCGCCATCGAGGGTCCGGCGCCCAACCAGATTTTGGCGATGACGGTCGAAGGCAAGCAGTCCGCCGCTGATTCGTCGGCCGACGCAGACGGCAAATCCGAAGGCGACGGCAAATCGTCCGGAAATCCGATCCGCGCCGCGTATGTCGCCGACATCGATTTGATGTTGCCGGTGTTCCTGCAGATCCGTGCCGATCCGAATCAAGCAACCGATCTGCGATTCCAATTCCAAAACGTTACCTTCCTGCTCAACACGATCGATTGGTTGACCGGCGAGACGGACTTTATTGACGTTCGCAAACACGAACCGATCTTTGCCAGTCTGAAGATGATCGATGAGGTCAAGGAAACCGCCAGCATGGATGTCCGCGCCAAACGAAAGGAGTTTCAGCGGCAATCCGAAGAAGCGATTCGTGAGGCAGAGGAAGCCCGCGATGAGCAGCTCAAAGAGTTGCGTGAGGAAGTCGCCGAGCTGCAAAAGAAAAGCAAGGACGGCAGCATCCCCAGGCCGCTGATCGATGCCAAGTCGATCGAGTTTCAGACGAAGTCCGAACGGTTGCAGCGGGCGCTGGCGGTCAAGCGAGAGAAGTTTGAACGCGAAGCCGAGCGGAACATCGCCAAGATTCAACGCGAGTCCGATCA
>NZ_JBFHKV010000549.1:0-5503 GCF_041595215.1 Stieleria sp.
ATGGGGGCAAAACGATGGGGGCAGAACGATGGGGGAAGAACGATGGGGGAAGAACGATGGGGGAAGAACGATGGGGAAGAAGGCAACGCTGTGAAGCATTTATTCCATGCGTTTGACGAGGTGTTAGCGGCAGGGCGCAAGCCCACCGGGCCCACACCGTTCCCCAAACACCGGAGGGCGCGCGCCCTACCCCAAAAAAGTGCTTCACAGCGTTGGGGAAAAGGGATGGCAGAATAATACGGGGCAGAATGATTGGCGTAGCAGACTGGTGGGAAGGAGGTGATGGCTGGTTGCACCCGCGATGTCGTTGTGTCGGTACGGGCGACGTGCTGGGAGGGCTAGAACGTGAAATTCGTGAACGTCCGCTACTTGAGCTATCATGTGGGGTTTCAATCGAACACGATTGCACCGCCGCGTTTATAGCTTGAAGATACTTCGGGTGTCGTTGATGAATAAATGGATTCCGGCTCTTGGGCAGACCTTCCTTTCGATCGCGATTTTGGCCACCGGTGTGGGCGGATTTTTTCTGATGGGGACGCCCGAGGTTCCGGTCCAGGAACCCGTGCCGGCGCCTCCCCCGCTGGTGGTCACCCAGCCCGCAGTGGCACACACCGAAGGCATCTCGTTTGACGTCGATGGCGTGGTCGTTCCATACCGCGAGATCGATATCACGGCTCAGATCTCGGGTCGAGTTGAGTACAAGTCGGAGGCGTGTCGCAGTGGCCGAACGGTCCAGAAAGGCGACGTATTGCTGCGCATCGAACCGGACGACTACGAGCTTGAGGTCCGGCGTCTGACCGAAGAGCTTGCCCAGGCCGACGCGATGATTTTGGAGCTGGATGCAGAAATCACGTCGTCGGATAACCAGATCGAATCGTCGCGTCAGCAATTGGCGATCGATGTTCGACAGTTGAAACGCAGCGAAGATCTGATGCGTCGCAGTGCCGCGTCCGACACGGAAGTCGACAGCGCACGCCGGGCCGAGCTGACGACCCGCAATACCCTGCAATCGCAAATCGATCAGCGGAACTTGCTGATCCAACGGCGGCTGCGAATGGAAAGTGCCAAGGCCCTCGTGCAGGCGAATCTGGACAAGGCGAAATTGAATCTGACCCGCACCGAAATTGTTTCACCGATCGACGGCGTTGTCGTCAGCGAAAGTGTCGAGCAAGACGGATACGTTCAAGCCGGAGGTCCCGTCGTCGTGCTGCAAGACACATCGCAGCTGGACGTCAGCTGCAAACTGTACATGCATCAGATGCACTGGCTGTGGCAAAGCGACTCGGTGGACGGCTCGGCCAAGGGCTATGAACGCGGCTACGATTTTCCCGAAACCCCGGCCACCGTCATTTATTCACTCGGTGAAGAAGACTACGCGTGGCGAGGCGTTGTTGATCGTTATGACGGGGCCGGCGTGGATGCCCAAACACGCATGGTGCCGTGTCGCGTGCACGTCGATGATCCGACGTCGGTGATGAAGCTGAGCGACATGGAATCGACCAGGCGTGCCGAAGCTTTGGTGGCGAAGCCGTCGAATTCGAATCCCGTCACCGACGACGCAACAGCGGACGATGCGCCAAGTCTTGGCGCGGAAATCACCGCCGATAGCGTCAATCTGCAACCGCCCACGCTGATGACGGGCATGTTCGTCAAAGTGCGGATTCATGCGGCGCCGCCGATTCCGTTGGTCCGGTTGCCCCACCAGGCGATCCAGCCCGGCAACGCGGTCTGGATCGTTGAATCGGGGAAGCTTCACAAGAAATCGATTGCGATCGCCAATTCGTCTGAACAGCACGTCGTCGCCTATCAGCGCAGCGGCGGACTGCGCGCCGGCGATCTGATCGTGACGTCACCGCTGGCGACACCTGTCGAAGGGATGCCGGTCAGCACGTCGGCTGATGCGGTGACCGGTGCGGGCCGACGCGGACCACCGGGTGGCAAGCACAATGCAGCCGCAGCCGGCGGCGCAGCAGGCAAACGTCCCGGCGGCGCGACTCGTGGAGGGCGGCCCCAATGATGAAGTCCATCGTCCAGGCCTCGATCAACAATCGCGCCGCGCTCAATCTGTGTATGGTCGCGATCATGATCGTCGGCTGGTTCTGTTTGCGTGCCATGCACCGTGAATCGTTTCCCGAATTTGAACTCGACCGGATCACGGTGACCGTGCCGTATCCCGGAGCGGCGCCGCAAGAAGCGGAACAGGGGATCGGACAAAAGGTGGAGGAAGCGGTTCGTTCGATCGAAGGAATCAAAAAGGTCACGACGGTGGCGATGGAAGGTTCCTGCACGGTGTTGATGGAGTTGGTTCCCGGAGCACGCTCTCCGGATCGCATCTTGGACGAGGTCCGCTCGGGAGTCGATCGAATCCCCAGTTTTCCGTTGGAAGCCGAAGACCCGGTGGTCACGCTGGTCACCAATCGACGACCTTCGATTCGCGTCGGCGTGTTGGCACCTGAGTGGGCACCCCGAAACGAAGACGACACGCTTTCTTCGTCCGCGGAGTTGGATTTGCGAGAGGTCGCCGAGCGGGTCCGCGACGACCTGCTGGCGATTGAATCGGTTTCACAAGTCGACTTCCTCGCCGCACGCAATTACCAGATCGATATCGAGATCCCCGAACAGACACTTCGGGCTCATGGGCTGACCCTGCGTCAGACGGCAGAAATCATACGGCGGGAAAACCGCGAGCTGCCGGCCGGTTCGATTCGCAGCCAATCGCAGGAAGTGTTGCTGCGTGGGAACAATCGTCGTACCAGTGGCGACGAATTGGCCGAGTTGCCGCTGGTCACCGAGTCCAGTGGTGCGGTGTTGACCGTTGCAGACCTCGGCACGGTTCGTGATGAGTTCACCGACGCGACGGCAATCAACGTGATCAATGGACAACCTGCGTTGGCGTTGTCGGTCGAACGTAGCACCTCGGAAGACTTGTTCGTGATGATCGACGCGGTGAAAAGTTATGTCGAGCAGGCCGAATTGCCGACCGGATATCAGCTGATGACGTGGAGCGACGAATCGGTCGAGGTCCGTGGCCGACTGGATCTGTTGCTCAACAACTGGGCACAGGGATTGCTGATCGTTTTTACGCTGTTGCTATTGTTTTTGGATCCGAAGTTGGCGTTCTGGGTGGCGTTGGGAATCCCGTTCGCCATCCTCGCCTCGGGGATCTTTTTGTATTGGACGGGGCAAACGTTGAATCTGATTTCGATGTTCGCGTTTGTGATGGCGCTGGGCATCGTGGTCGATGACGCGATTGTCGTGGGCGAAAACGTCTTCGCCCACAGGCAGATGGGCAAGTCTCACATGCGAGCGGCAATCGACGGAACGGTGGAAGTGATCCCTTCGGTGACGACGGCCGTGTTGACGACCGTGGTCGCGTTCGCACCATTGCTGTTCGTCAGCGGGACGATGGGGAAATTCACGGCGGTGATGCCGGCCGCGATCATCGCGATCTTGCTGGTGTCGCTGATCGAATGCATCACGATTCTGCCCTGTCACCTGGCACACGAAGACAGCATCATTTTTCGGATCTTTCACGTCGTTCTGTACGTTTTTCGGCCGCTGCTGTTTGTCGCCCAAAAACTGAACGTGGCGGCAACGTGGCTGTTGGGCCGATACATCGACCGCATCTACAAGCCGACGCTGGAGTGGTCGTTGGGCAATCGGTCAATCGCAGTCGCCCTCTGTTTTGCGGCGTTGATCTTGACCGGCGGTTTGTACCGATCTGGGATCATCCAATTCAACTTTTTTCCCAGGGTTGACGGCAACACGCTCAGTGCAAACGTGGTGTTTCCTGATGGGACACCGGAAAGCGTGACGATCGCGGCGACCAAGAAGGTCGAGGATGCGTTCTGGCGGATCGCCGATCGCTATGAAAAGAAAGGCCAACCCATTGCAAAGACGTCCTACCGTGTCGTCGGTGCTTCGGTGCAAGGCGGCGGCCCCGGTGGATCTCCCATGCCGTCCGGTGGCGGTGGTCACAAGGGCAGCGTCGAAGTGGAACTGGTCAATGCGGAAAGCCGCGGCGTGCACAGCCGAGCGATCGTCGCCCAGTGGCGAGAAGAGGTCGGGACGATCGTGGGGACCGAAGAACTGACCTTGGGTACCCGTTCGTTTGGACCGGGGGGAACGCCGATCGAATTTAAATTGCTCGGCCCCTCGCGAAGCGTCGCTGAGTTGGAAGCGGCGGTGATCGAGTGCAAGGAAAAACTGGCCAAGTATCCCGGCGTTTATGACATCAAGGACGATTCGGTGCCGGGCAAGTGGGAATATCGTTTTCGCGTCAAACCCGAAGCGTTTGCGATGGGCGTGCGGACGGCGGATTTGGCCGAAACCGTGCGCGCGGCCTACTACGGTGAAGAAGTCATGCGGGTTCAACGCGGACGTCATGAAGTCAAAATCATGGTCACCTATCCGCGTGACGATCGCCGGTTGTTGGCCAACTTTGACGAGGTCCGGGTGCGGCTGAGTGACGGAGTGGAACGCCCGATCACGGAACTGGCCGAGATCGATGTGGTGCGAAGCTATTCCGAAATCAATCGGATTGATCAGGCCAGGTCGATCACGGTGTCGAGCAACTTGGACGAGGAGACCGGCAATGCGGAAGAGATTGTCGCGGATCTGCAAGCGGAGTTTATGCCGGGATTGTTGGCCAAATACCCCGACGTGCGAGTGCGATGGGAAGGACAGCAGGAGCGGCGTGCGGAGTCGATGGGCAGCTTGTTCAGCGGGTTTGGTGTGGCGTTGTTCGTGATGTACATCTTGCTGGCGATCGAATTCAAGTCCGCGGTGCAGCCGTTGTTGGTGATGTTGATCATTCCCTTTGGGGCGCTCGGTGCTGTGGTCGGGCACCTGTTGATGGGATTGCCGCTGACGCTGTTCAGTTTTTACGGAATCATCGCGTTGACCGGGATCGTGGTGAACGACTCGATCGTGTTGATCGACTTTATCAATTCCCGTGTCAGGGGCGGGATGCCGATCGGTCAAGCGCTGTCTGAATCGGGGGTGCGACGGTTTCGCCCCGTCTTGTTGACCACGATCACGACGATCGGAGGATTGGTTCCGATCTTGATGGAGTCGTCGATTCAGGCGCAGATCTTGATCCCGATGGCGACCAGCATCGCGTTCGGAGAATTGTTCGCCACCGTCGTGGTCCTGTATCTGGTTCCGGTGACGTACTCGTTGTACTGGAGCGCCGGAGGACGATTGGTGCATGAATCGGAAGACGCCGGCGAAGAGTATCAAAGCGATGAACCGGCCGTGCCCGTTATGGTGTGAGTGCGGACCTGTGTTCCACGAACTTTTAGCGGTAGGGCGCAAACGCAATACCGATAAATCGAGATTTAGCGCCGCGCGGACGCTGCCGCTCTCCTTTGACACCAGACGGAGTGATGCTTGTGAGCGGCAGGGCCCTGCGCTTGTCTAAACCTTGTCGATTGAGTGGTATTGGGCGCGCGGCCTGACCCCGACGGGGTCCAAGCGAGTAGCCGGAGGTGAGCGAAGCGAC
>NZ_JBFHKV010000550.1:0-5490 GCF_041595215.1 Stieleria sp.
CTTCCCCAGGGAGACTTTTGCGATGGATGCCTCTCAATCGGCGATGTCAAAACCCGTTTCCACCGCGTCGACTCGGCGTGTGACTGCCAACGTTTCGATCGCACAGTACTTGATCCAACGCTTGCAAGACTACGGGATCGGGCACATGTTCGGTATCCCCGGCGACTATGTCTTGTCGCTGTACAGCGAATTGGAAAAGAGTCCGATCGAAATGATCGGCTGCACGCGTGAAGACTGTGCGGGGTTCGCAGCCGACGCCTACTCCCGGCTCAACGGAATGGGCGCGGTGTGCGTCACGTACTGTGTCGGCGGGCTCAGCGTCTGCAACTCGATCGCCGGCGCGTTCGCGGAAAAATCACCCGTCGTGGTGGTGACCGGATCACCGGGGCTGAAAGAACGATCCAGCGGGGCGTTGTTGCATCACATGGTGCGAGACTTTCGGACCCAATACGAGGTCTTCGAAAAATTCACGATCGCCGGCGCGGAGCTTTCCGATCCGCTGACCGCGTTCGCCGAAATCGATCGTGTGCTGGACGCCTGTGATCGTTTCAAACGCCCGGTGTATTTGGAATTACCACGTGACATGGTGCACGTCGTTCCGCCGATCGTCCATGGCTACCGCGGTTCCAGTCACGTCAACGACCAACAGGCAACAACGGAAGCCATTCGTGAAACGAGCCGCTTGATCGAAGCGGCAGACTGTCCGGTCATCCTGGCCGGTGTGGAACTGCATCGTTTTGGCTTGCAAGACGAATTGTTGCAGTTGGCTGAAGCGGCCAACATTCCGATCGCCACAACGATGTTGGGCAAAAGCGTGATCAGTGAACGTCATCCGATGTTCATCGGGCTGTACGAAGGAGCCTTGGGGGATCAAGCCGTCACGCAGTTTGTCGAGAACAGCGACTTGGTCCTGCTGTTGGGCGCGTTCATGAGCGACATCAACTTGGGAATTTTTTCCGCCAACCTCAATCCCGCACGCTGCGTGTACGCGACCAGTGAAACGCTGCGGATCTCCCACCACCACTATCACAACGTCGGTTTAAAAGAGTTCATTGTCGGGCTGGTGGAAGCGGGCTTGGTACCGCAGCCGCGATCGATTCCCGAACAGCTCTCCTCGACCAAACGTTCTTCGTCGAAACACTCCGAGCCCGGCGAAGGGGGCTTGCGGACGAGCTGGATGATGAGCCGACTGAATCGCTTGATCGACGCCGACACGATCGTGATCGCGGATGTGGGCGACTCGTTGTTTGCGGCGACCGAACTGACGATCCACGAGCGGGGTGAATTCTTGAGCCCGGCCTATTACACGTCGATGGGTTTCAGTGTTCCCGCAGCCTTGGGGGCTGCCACCGCTCGCCCCGATCATCGTGTCGTCGTGCTCGTCGGCGACGGCGCGTTCCAGATGACCGGCCAAGAACTCAGCACCTTGATTCGTTGCGGCCACTGTCCGATCGTGATCCTATTGGACAACCACGGCTATGGCACCGAGCGCTACTTACACGCCGGCGATTGGAAATACAACGAAATCCATCATTGGGAGTACGGCAAGTTGCTCGACGTCTACGGTTGCGGAAAAAGCCACTACGCGGAAACGGAGCTGGAGTTTGAAGCGGCACTGCAAGACGCCTGGGACACACTCGACCAGCCGCACTTGATTCATGCAAAACTGGTCGAGGGTGATGGCAGTGATACGCTAAAAAATCTTGCCGATCGGATGAGCAAGACGGTTGGTTAGCTGGGCTTGTCACCGTCATCGTCTGCGGCAATCGCTGGAAGCCCGATCAAAGCCACCGCGACTAAACAAACCAGCCCACCGAAAATCTTCGCTCTCGTCGTTGTCAACTCTCTTAATGGTACGATGAAGAAAAACCGGCCCGGGCGCTCCTCCGGATAGCGATAGATATAGGTGATCGGTCGGGCGTGTGCCACAAAAGCAGTGCCAGTGGACGGTAATTGTCAAGAATGTCCCTAACGAGTCGCTCGCCGGGTAACCAATTGTTCATGAACAAGCTGAGTCAAAACCAACGCGAACAAATCCTCTCGGAGTTCCAGACACGCGGCAAAATTGCGGCCGTCAAACGGTACAAGGATTGGATGAAGTGCTCCCTGCTGGAAGCCAAGAACGCCGTCGAAGCCATCGAGCGTGATGCGCAGAGCGGCGAGTCCAACCCGCCGGCACCACCGGACTCGGCCGTCTCGGGCCCTGCGATGCATCAAGTCGACCAAGCCATCGCGCGGGGAAAGAAACTCGAGGCGGTCAAGCTTTATCGGCAACTCTCCGGAAAGTCGCTGCGTGAATGCAAAGCGTTCGTGGAATCACGGATGGATCGATCGCGGTCGACCTCCGCGGAATCGACATCCAATCCGACGGCGATCGATTCGCAACGCTCGGGATGCTTTTCCGTGCTGTTGCTCTTTGCCAGCCTGACCGGGCTGTGCTGCATCAGCGGTTTGATTGCAATTATAATTCTCGAATGAAATTATCATTCGCTCGACGAGTCCGCTACGCGAAGCTCAAGGGCCGACGGCTACGACTGCAACGCTTCGAACCGCGTCAGTTACTCGCCGCCGGTGCGGATTTGGCGTTTTACGAATTTGCCAATCACACCACGGCAACACCGGAACTGTTTTCGGTCGACACGCATGCGCAGACGACCGCCAGCGACATCAGCTCGCCGCTCAGCCTGGGATGGACCGGAAACGGCGAACCGCCGAACGGATTGGCGCTCGGTGGTGCATTCAACGAAACCAGCGAACCGACACCCGCCGGCGGCCAGGACGATTATTTTGAATTGACGATCACGCCCGCCCCCGGTTACGTGTTGAACCTCGCTCGATTCAGCATGCAGATCCGTCGCAACGATCCCGATTCCAAGGACAGTTACTCCGTCTACTTCGACAACGATCCGGGACCCGGCGGAGACAACTTCACGACGAAACTGGCCAGCGGAAAAATCACCAGCGAAGACGTTTTTGAATCGATCAGCATTCCCCTGGAAGACGTGCCGGGATTGGCCGACCAAACCACGCCGATCACCTTTCGCGTGTACGCCTGGGGAACGGTGGGCTTGAACGCGATGCGGCTGGACAACATCCGTGTGCAAGAAGTGCAACGGACGGTCAGCGAATCGTCGTTGGCCTACTATGGCGATGCGGGTCGATTGCTTCATCCGTTGGACGCGTTAGGCAATCGCATCGCCGATTTTTCGGCCGCCGGCTATCGCAACAGCAACGAACCCTCGCCGGATGTCACCGCGACGATCGATCCATCGCGGTTGGTGACGGTCGCCCCCGTCGCCGGTGATGACATGGCGAGTCTGCAGGCTGCGATCGATCAAGTCGGATCGTTGCCCGTCGCATCCGACGGCTATCGCGGCGTCGTGCAATTGACCGCCGGCGAATACCAAATCAGCGACCGACTCACGATCCTCGACAGCGGCGTGGTCTTACGCGGCGTCGGTGACGGCGACGATCCCCTGACCAGCACGATCCTCCGCGCGACCGGAACGACACAGCGGTCGGTCATCGTCGTCGGCCAGTCGTCCGGTTTCGCGTCCGGCATCGCCAACACGACGCACAACATCGTCGACAAATACGTGCCCGTGGGCGCGACCAGCCTGCGCGTCGATTCGACGGCCAACTGGAGTGTCGGCGATCCCGTCGTCGTCAAACGGCCCAGCACCGCCGAGTGGATCACCGCGATCGGCATGGACAACATTCCGCCGCGCAGTGACGGCGGAACCGTCAATCAATGGGCACCCGGCGGAAACTTTGACCATCTGTACGAACGCGTGATCACCCGGATCGAAGGCGATCGCGTCTTTCTCAATGCGCCGTTGATGTCGTCGTTTCAACAGGAATACGGCGGCGGCACCGTGTTTCGATACACGTTCCCCCGCATCGAAAACGTCGGCATCGAAAACATCCGTGGCGTGTCCGACTTTGTCAGCCCGACCGACGAGGCGCATGCCAGCACCTTCATCGAACTGCAATCCGTTCAAGACGCCTGGGTCCGCAACGTCACCGGACAACATTTCATCTTCGCAACCGTTCATGCGACCAGTCGTGCGATCCGAGTCACCGTGGACGATGCCCAGAGCTTGGATCCCGTTTCCATCATCACCGGTGCCCGACGATACCCCTTCACGATCGATGGGCAATTCGTGTTGATGCAGAACCTCTACTCGGAAAACGGACGGCACGATTTTGTCAACAATTCCTCCTGGCGGAACCGCGGCCCCAACGTTTTTCTCAACGGAACGGCCGTCGATTCCCACAGTTCCACCGGCCCCCACCAACGCTGGTCGTCGGGCACGCTTTATGACACGATCACGACCGACAATCTGATCGAAGCACGCAACCGAGGCAATTTCGGCAGCGGACACGGTTGGGGCGGCGCGAGCATGGTGTTCTGGAACGCGCGTGCCGAACAATTCATCGTTCAGAACCCGCAAACGGCCCAAAACTGGGTGATCGGGTCGACAGGCACGCTGGTCAACGAAACGCGTTTCGGCCCCCAACCGCCGGCAACCGTCGACGCACACGCCACGCCGATCGATTTTGGCGACCCACAAAACCCGACCAGCAGCCTGTTCGTTGCCCAACACAACCAGCGGATGGCCGACCCGACCGCGGAAACCCGTGAGTACGTGCTGGGAGATTTCGATTCGCTCACCTACGACGGTTCGACCTCGGCAGATTCGCTGCCCGTCGATCCACAATGGATGAGCGACGTGACGACGTTGGCGGCGGGAACACCGATCCGGTCCAGCGACCAAGCAACCGACGGCCAAGCAACCGACGGCCAGTACGTTCCCTTTCGTTTCCAATACGCGCTGGACACCCACGAGGTGGTGCGCTCGGCGGTGCTGTCGTTGGGACTGCGGGGAACCGGTGGACCGACGTCCGATGATTCCATCTGGATCGACGACCTTTCGCGACCGCGATCGCTCGGCTCCCTTGGCATCACCGCTCCCCTGTCGACTTCCGAAACAACGACGCTGACGGTCGAACTGACCGGTCGGGATCTGATCGCGGCTCAAGACGGACAGCTGGACGTCTTGATCGGCCAGCACAGCGCCGTGGATTGGGCGGTCTTGAATCTGTCGGTCACCGAGCTCGACGTGTTTGATTTCGGCGATGCCCCCGCATCTTATCCCACAACCCTGGCCCAAGACGGAGCACGCCACGGAGCGACCGGGCCGCGTCTGGGCGAAACGCGCGATGAAGAATCCGATGGCGTGGCGTCCCCGGGAGCCGATGCGGATTTGGACGACGGAGTGTTGTTCGGTGCCATTCGCATGGGTCACCCGATGGCGGGCGTGAACATCGATCTGCAAAACGCGGCCGAAGCCAAAGTCGATGTCTGGGTCGACTTTGATTTTGACGGGGCCTGGCAACCGAACGAACAAGTCCTTTCCGCCGCCCCGGTTTCCGCGGGACTGCAAACACTCAATTACAACCTGCCAGCCTCGGCGCCGCTCGGCCAGA
>NZ_JBFHKV010000551.1:0-5489 GCF_041595215.1 Stieleria sp.
CACCGTCATCGATCGCCCCTTGGCGGGTATCTAGTCGCAAGTCCGCCTCGCGTGCATTGGCGTCGAACCCATGACAGGCAAAGCAGTTTTCCGACAAGATTGGCCGAATGTCGCGATCGAAACTCAACCTGTTTCCGACCGATGGCTCAGCTGCCGACTCGCCAACGAGAAAGCCGACAGAACAAATCGCGGCGAACAACGAAAGATTAAAGAACAGGCGATACATGAAGGCGGGATGACCTAAAACATAGGACGATCAAATGTGGGACTCCTCAGGTTAACCGAAACCCGACGCCATTGTCATCTCGCTTGAGAAAACTCCGTCCAGATTGGGTCCCCCCCGCACGCGAGTCGCAAATCGACTCTCCCCTGCTCCCCTCCGAGATCGAGACTCGCTCCGCTCAGTTTTTCCGTCGTCCGCTGCTGATCAACGCGTCTTCGAGAGTTTCGTCGTGGGCCAGGACTTCGTCGGTCGTTTGCGGGTCGGCTTTGCGACAGGTCTCGGTCAAGATGTCCGCGAGATCGTCCAGCGGGTCTTCCCAGGTTTCGACGGTCGTGTTCTCCGGCGGAACATTTGCCATCTCGTCGAGAAACAAGATCATCCGCAGGCAATGACGCAGCAAAATACCTTCTTCCTTTTGGAGTTTCTTTGTCGTTACGTACTTATTGAAATCGCCGTCGTAATTGAGCAACTCTCCGACGATCCAGACCGGTCGCACGCGAACGCCCTGAACTGTGGGATAATCATTTTGAAATAGACGATGAATCTTTTCACCGATCGTTAACGGCCAGACGCGTGGTTCTTCGAACATCACGCGGCCAAATCCGCGGTCCTTGACGTCCTCATCGTCGTCCTCGCCCCGCGCACCAAGCTCTTCCGGAGTCGCCAGGCCGAGCGTCAGCAACTGGGGATCCAGCCGCGTGGTTGCCAACGTTCCCGGCGGCATGTCTTCAATCCGCGGCATGCGTGTGAAGCGTGCGACGGTACCGGGAACTTCCAAGACGCTTTCGAGCGCCGCGATCCGTTCTTCGGGATCCGCAGTTGCTAACAGGTCGGCCATGTAGACGCCGAACAACGGATTGATACTGCGCAGATGAACCAAACGTTCCAATCGCGAGGTCGGGGTCGCGGTCTGCGGCCGATACGCATCCAGATCATATTGCTTGACGCGCGGCTGGTCATGGTCATCTCCACCGTCAGTCTCCGGCGGTTCCGGGGCCGACTCAGGTGCCTCGTCGCGCATTTGATCCAGCAACTCACCGAACAATCCGCCCGTGCCGGATTTCGGCTCCGCGACCTTGTCCTTCTCACCGGCGATCTTCTCACCGGCGATCTTCTTCTTAACCGGCGGTTTCGGTTGAAGATCGCTCGCAGACGCGGGAACCGGTTTGGGATCGAGCTGTAAATAGTCGGCTTGCCACATCGTGATCAGCATCCGATTCAGTTCCCGTTGCCCCTCTTCAATCTTCTTGGGCGTCAACAATCGCTTGGAGACCAGTTCACGCAGCGGCGCCACACTCGAATCCTTTCCCAGCATGTAAGCCAGCAACCGCCACGGTAATTGTCCGCGGCTGGCGAGGTCGGCCGAATCAGCCTCTTGCAGTTGAATGAACTGCTGTTCGGTCCAGTAGGTCTCGCCGGCGCGCCGCTTGGGCATCTTCTTCTTGAGCTGTTTCTTGGCTTTCAACAGTCCCGGATCTTTAGTGTCCTCGGGGATCGAGTCATACTTTTCACGCCACTTGTTCAGCTTGACGTCGTCTTCGTGGGCCAAGGCATACACGAATCCTCGATCGTCAAATTGTGGTCGTCCGGCGCGGCCAAAGATTTGTTGTGCCGAAGCGGTTTCGACCAGCTTGCGTTTGTCCTTGGGGCCTTTCAGCAAACTCGGCAAAACGACACTCCGCGCGGGCAGGTTGATGCCCGCGGCGAGTGTCTCGGTGCAAACGCACATCGCCAACAACTTGCGTTGAAACAGCTCTTCGACCATTCGACGATAGCGTGGCATGACGCCGGCGTGGTGGACCCCGACGCCGCGCATCAAAATCTGTTTCAGTTTTGGTCCCGCACCGTCCGCCATGTCGGCCGCGTTGAGGTAGTCGGCCAGTTCGGCTTGACGCTCTTTGTCGATCAGACTTTTCCCCTTGAGCATCTCGGCGACGGTCCAGCACTGAGAGCGGGAAAAACAAAACACCAGCGATGGTGTGCGCCGAATCTCGTCATCACCGGCGGCAATCTTCTCGGCAAAGTCGTTCAAGATCTCATCGCCGATCCACTCGTACTGCAACGGTACCTTTCGTTCATCGCCGGTGACCAGTTGCAGCCGGCGGTTGTGGGCACGCGACAGCCACGAGGTGAATTCCAGCGAGTTACCGACTGTCGCACTCAATAACATGGTGCGAATGTGCGCGGGCAGTAATGCCAACGTCAGCTCCCACACGATGCCGCGTTCGGGATCGTTGAACGAATGAAATTCATCCATCACCACCGACGTGACGTCCGAAAAATCAAACGCCTCGGGATTGAGCAACCGGTTGAGCAGGATTTCGGCGACGACGACCAGCACCGGCGCATCTCCATTGACGCGACGATTTCCCGTCACCAGCCCGACGCTGTCGGCGGGAAACCCCCAGCGCACCGCGCTCTCTCGCAATTCATCGAGTTTCTGATCGGTCAACGCGATCAGTGGCGTGGTGTAATACATCCGCCGCCCGGTGCGGAGCGCCTCGTAAACCGCTGCTTCGGCGATCATTGTTTTGCCGGTTCCCGTCGGCGCGCAAATCAACACGCCCTGGTCGCCGCGATCGGGGTCGCCGGCAAAGTACGCCAGCATCGCTTCTTCCTGAACCGGGTAGGGCTCATAGGGGAGCAGCGAAAAGTACTCGGTGGCAAGCGTATCGCGATCCAGGTCGCGATCGACGGTCATCTGTTTTGCTGCCGCCGAAGGGTCAACGGCGGCCGGTTCTTCGTGATTCATGCCCATGTTGTAGCATGGCGGGGTACCGCGTTGACACGGGGCAAACAGGATTGCCCCCTCGCTCAATCGTTTTTCAACGCCGTGGTGCCGACGTACAACCAGTCGGTGAACGATTCCTGAACGTGTTGATTGAAATAGGTGATTGGATGAGCCGTCGAGGAGGCAAAAACGTGCTGCATCGCGTCCCAAAGCGGCGTGTGTTCATCGTAAGACCACAAGGCAAACGCCCCTTGCTCGGTTAGATGCGCCGCGGCCTTTCGTAGGCCGTCAACTTGATAAAACGAATCGTGCTTCTTTGCCAGCTGGTCTTCGGGCGAGTGATCGACGTCGATCAAAATCACGTCGAACCGTTGCTCTGTCGGCGACGCGAGCAAGAACTCATAGATGTCGCCCTCGGAGACGTTCAGACGGTTCGATGCGTTAAGTTCCTCGGCCAGCGGAGTCATTTCGTCACGCAGCCAGCCAATGACTTGCGGCAGGTACTCGATTACCTCCACGTGGTCCACTTTTTCGAACGTCAATGCGGAATGGGCGGTGTAGCCGAGCCCCAGTCCGCCGACCAACACGCGTTGACCGCTTCCGGCGGCCTGCTGTAACGGAATGGTTGCCAATGCCCGTTCGGAATCCGTGTGCAAACTACTCATTAGAAACTCATGATTCAGCGTCACTTCCGTGACCCACTGACGCGGCTCGGACAACGTCTTACGACGCCGCAAGCAAAGGGGGCCCAAGGGAGTCTCTTCATAGGCCAGAATCTTGAGGTCGATCACCGTTTCCTACCGTTGGATGGGGAGCATTGCGCCCACCCGAACCAGCAACTGGTATGGCGGTGCCCAACGAGTTTAACGCGTCAGGCGAAACATGCGGCGGCTAAATCGTTCAAACCGACGCCTTTGCCGACTCTTCCGCTTCCCTGCCGATCAACTTGTTGGCCAGCATGCCCACGGTCAGCCCTTGAACGATGATCGAGAACACGACGACGGCGTAAGTCACCGTGACCAACAGCCCCCGGTTCATCTCGACTGGCAAACTGAGCGCCAACGCGATCGAGATGCCACCCCGTAATCCGCCCCAAGCCATGATGGTTGACGTGTGCGGCGCAAACTTCAGCCGCTTGGCAAAGAACCAGACCGGCGGGATCAACGACAGGAAGCGAGAGACCAATACGATCACGATCGCGGCCAGAGAGGCGAGAATGTACTCGGTACGCACCTCCAAGATCAACAATTCCAATCCGATCAACACGAACAGAATCGCGTTCATCAGCATGTCCATCAGCTCCCAGAACTTGTCGACATACTGTTCGGTTTGCTTGCTCATCATCGTGCCGCGAACCGTGTCGTTGCCCACAATCAGCCCCGCGACCACGATCGCCAACGGTGCGGAGAGGTGCAAG
Source organism: Stieleria sp. (assembly GCF_041595215.1). NCBI lineage: Bacteria > Pseudomonadati > Planctomycetota > Planctomycetia > Pirellulales > Pirellulaceae > Stieleria > Stieleria sp. Next base: position 4,372 of record NZ_JBFHKV010000551.1, read on the forward strand.
GCATGTGCGAGCGAATAGCCGCCCATCACACAGGCCAGCGTGATCATCACTTCGATCTCATAATCGTCGATCGAACGCAGCAGCAAGAACACGATGTAGCCGAGCGCCAATCCCAGCAGGATTCCGCCAAGCACCTCCTGAACGAACAATTGAACGACGCTGCCGACAGTCGTTTCGGCTTCAGCGTCGCGATCGTGGGTTTCGGCCCCCATTTCCGCCGGGGCGGTCGTATCCGTCACGGCGATCACGTTTTCGCCGGCGGCAGCGTGACCGTTGCCGTGGTCCGTCATGCCTCCGCCGGCAATGCTCATGATGGTCAAGAACACGACCACGCCGACTCCGTCATTGAACAACGATTCGCCGACAATCTTTGTCTCCAGCGCTTTCGGCACACCGGCTTTCTTCAAAATCCCCAGCACGGCAATCGGATCGGTCGGTGAAATCAAGGCACCGAACAGCAGGCAGTGAATCATTGGCACCTCCAGGCCCATCCATCCGAATACGAAGTGGACCGATACCGCGACGATGAAGGTCGATGCCAGAACCCCCAGGGTCGAAAACACGAGCACGGGCCAGCGTTGGATCCGCAATTGGTCGAAATTGGTGTGCATCGCGCCGGCGAAGAGCAAGAAACCCAGCATCACATCCAGCAAGACGGATTCAAAATCGATCGCGCCGATCAGATGCTCCGCGCTGGCGAGAAACACATCGGTGAACATCGAACTGGCGAACAGCACCAGGGTGAAAACGATCGCGATCACCATCAAGCCGATCGTGTTGGGCAGCTTTAGCAGTTTGACGTTGACGTAGCCAAACAACGCGGACAGCGCGATCACCGTCGATGCGATTGTGAACAATTCCATCGTCTGTTGATTCCTTCAAAATGAGTCATTGTGTTTCCGTTGACCTGGTCGTCCGCTGTCGTGTCGACCGAAAAATCGTCTTCGAACGTCGCCGGAAAGTGTTCGCTCTACTTGGGATCGTTGACAAGATCCACGATGGTGTGGTCAGAAGGATAACTTGTGGCGATTGACGAGTGCTCTGTCGAAACTTGAATTTAAGGTTACGTTTGTCGAACGGAATAGGGGTCAGGCTGTGACTTGCAATGCGATGAGATG
>NZ_JBFHKV010000552.1:0-5488 GCF_041595215.1 Stieleria sp.
CAAGTGCTTTTCAAAGCGACGCCATTTTTCCACCGAGGATCGGTACATCGGTTGACGCACCTGCCACTTACTCGGCGTGTGCACGGCGCGATCGTTGGAATGAAATTGAAGACAGGCGTCGTCCCACTGCAATCCACAATGACGGATCAATTCGCGGCTGTGGGTCTCCGGATCCGCAACCAGCGACTCGTAGTCGCTGGTGTGAATTTTGATCGGCAAGACACGTTCCCAGTGCGCCATCAACCGTCGGTAGTTGCGATGATAATGGACCAGTTGATCCAGGTCGCAAAACGGGGCATTCAGGTTTTGGCAATAACATGACACGAACACATCCATCGGATTGCGGCGGCAGTGAATCACCGTCGCACCGGGAAACAGCGTTGCGATCAATCCGAGATGCATGAAATTGGTCGGCATCTTGTCGGTGACATGTCGCTCCCCGGTGCGGAATCGATCCAAGTGTTCCAGGTACAGAGCGGCATGTTGATTCAGCTCACTCGGATCCATGGCTCCCAACAACTCCGGGTAGCGACTCCACGCCGCCTGATGAACGGTTGCCGGAGAATGCAACCGCGACATCTCCTGCCGAATTTGGTTGATGTGATTCAACTCCCCCGCACCGGCGATGTCGGGATGGCTGCTCAGGATCTGTTCGGTCAGCGTCGTGCCCGAACGCGGCATCCCGACAATAAAGATCGGTGTTCGGCTCGGATTGCCCGCCCCATGCATGGAACGAAAAAAATCTGCCGTGTAGTGCCGTGTCGCATGTTGGGTGAAGGCTTCAAACCAAGGTTCGTCCGCCGACGACACGGACGGCACCGCTGCCGCTCTTGCTGTCGGTGTCGCTCTCGTCTTGCCCGGCCTGTTGGCAGGCATGGACTTCAATCGATTCGCCCGATCGTAGTGTTTCCAAGCCCGATCGAAATCGCCGATGTCGTCGTACACCTTGGCGATCGCAAAGTTCAGGTAAACCTGTTTCTGTCTCGCCTGGCCGACTTCGCGGAGCTGCTGTTCCAATTGCTCCAGGTAACGTCGCGTCGGACCGCCGGGTCGGAAACGTTTCGCGCGTGCATAGCGAAAATGGGCTTCGGCCCGTTGCGGATCCAAGCGGATCGATTGTTCGAATTGCCCGAGCGCGAGTTCGATTTCTCCGAAATCGACATTGGCGCTGGCCAGATAGTTGAACGCTTTGGCCGACGTCGGGTCCAAATCCACGGCCCTCTGGAATGAGATCCTGGCGGCCGAATGGTCCAACAACTGTTGTTGCAGACGCCCTTGCATCAACAAGCTTTGGCTGGTGGGTGCGGCCGCATTGACGATCCGATAACACTCCAATGCCTCCTGCCGCAACCTGTGCTGTGCCAGATACATTCGTTTTCGCCCCAGCATGACGGCCCGCCGATCCAACAGACGGGCGAGGGCAAAATTCAGCTTCGGCGAACGGCGATCGCGTATCAGTGAAACACGCAGGGTATGGATCGCGTCCTTGAGTTGACGCTGGCGGGCGTGCAATCGTGAAAGCGCGAGCGCCGAGTCATGTCCGCCATCGTCAAACAAGATGCCGCGTTCATAATACTCCGCGGCCTGCTCATCCTGGTCGTCGCTCTCGGCAATCTGCCCCAACCATTTCCAACAGTCGGGCTGGTTCGGATCCAGACGAACCGCCTGGTCAAAGGCATGCCTCGCTCGGCCGGCGTCTTGACGAATCAACCAGGCATATCCGGCAAGCCGATTTCCGACGGGATCGCGCGCGAAGGTCTCGCTATCTCTCTGCAACAACTCCAGCGTCTTTGCGGTTTGCCGATGCACCAGCGACGAAGCCGCCACGACATGCAGGGCTTGCATGTCCAGTGCGTTGCTGGAAAGCCGCTGTTGTGACCGTTGAATGATCACTTCGTTGGACAGCCGAGCCGATTGACCGGCGCGATTGCAGACTGACTCCAGCACCTCGTTCAGAACGTCGCGGTCGACTTCAATCGCAGGACGGGGTGGTGACAGGGTGTTGAGATACATACCGGTGATGTTGACGCGTTAATCGTGACACTGCGTTCTCGAACACCGATTCGAGAACCTTGCGAACCCAGACAAACTTCCTCCGCGGCGTGATCAAGTCATCACCCCGCCTAGGTGGCTTGACTAAGGTCCCGTGTAGTAATACTCGTAGTAGTAATACTCTGACCCAGATTCGTAATACCCCTCGTCGTACGCACCACTATTATAGTAATAGGGATCGTAATTTGGATCATCCGCCGGATCGACGATGTCATCGTCTTGGTCGTCGGAGATGCCATCGGCCGTCAACGCAAAGCTGACGTTGGTGACGGGCGCGGTCCCGACCGCAATGGCGGTGAAGCGAAGGATGTATTCGCCCTGCTGCAACCAGGCCAACGTGCTGCGGGTGACCCCGGCATGCGCGACCGCCACCATCTTGATTTCTCGGGTGTGGGCATCGTAGACCGTCAACCGGACGGCCTGATCGGCGTCTGCGCTGGCGGCATTCAAATCGAATCGATAGAGCCGCGTTTTTCCAGCCGTCCAACGAATGAATTTATCCGACTCGCCCGTCAAATCGCCGCTAGCCAGATCATTCATCTGTGCATGCGGGGACTCAAATTCTGCGATCGCCACATAGTTGCCTGCGTCGACCGTTGAGTTGGGGTCGACGCTGACTTTGACATAGTAATCTTGCGACGCCTCGGGCTGCGCGACTTCGACGGTGAAGGTCCCGTCACCGCGCAGCCTGGCGTTGGCTCCGACGGCTTGCCCCTGCGCATCCACCACACTCAATCGCACGTCGGGCCGAACCGCTCCGACGCCCGCGACATGCACCACCAAGCGTCCCTCGATCGTCGCAGGTGAAGTGATTTTGAAGTAGTCGACGTCCGCTGAGGATGATACCGAAGACTGGATTTCATAACGCTTCGTTTCGGGTGTTTCGCTCGGAACCGGTTCGATCGCGCTGGCCAGATGGTCGTCCAATCCGAGTTCATCGTCGATCAGATCGAAATTGGCGAACAACGTGTCCGGCCCCGAATCGTAGGCACCCGGATGAAGATCGCCGGCGCGCTCCAATGCGCTGCGATAATCGACTTCGATCCAATAGTCACCGACGGCATAGACATCACTTGCATCGACGGCGGAGACACGCAGATAGAGTTCGTCGAGGTTGGCGATGCCGGTGATCGTCAGTTCGTTATCGTTTTCGAATACCGAAACGGCACTGGATTGATCGATCACCTGTCCGACGGAATCGAGCACCTCCAAGCGTGACTGCAACAGGCTGACGCCGGAGGCACGCACACGGACGGTCACAGAATCCGTGCCGGCAATCGGAACAATCTTGTAGTAATCGACGTCGGTACCGGCGGACAAACTGCCGCGTGATCGGATCACTTCGGTCTGGTGGTCCAGCCCGACCGGCGTCGGAATCAGCGAGGCGACTTGCAGGGTGCCGTTGTCGATTTGCTCGTACGGGTCACTCCGCTGTCCGTACAGAGCCGTGATCGACGCAATGTCCTCAGCAGCCAACACGCCCTTGGGCACGGTGTATTGCCGGAACATGATGGACCAATCCAGCAAGTTGTCGTCTAGCCCCAGAGTGTTTCCGGTTTCGTGCAATAACAGGCTAAACAGATCACGATCTCCCTCAGCCAGGGTCGCCGGGTCGGGACCCTGGTTGTCGGCCCAATCGTGAAACGTGAACTGCTCGTTTGAGTTGAGCACCAGGTCACCCGAGTAGGTTCCGGCGACAGCTTGAAAGGGAATCGAATTGGCGATCAGACCTTCTTGCGGGAACGCACCGATTCGAAATTCGCCGAAGCGAGGATCGCCGACGAGCATTCCCGGTGCCCCGAAGGCGTTGTTGAAATCGTTGCGCAGCCCGACGTTGATGTCGGCGTGCACCGCCCAAGTCTGGTAGGCGCGGAGCGCCAGTTCCTGCCATTGGCCACGCTGGGCGACGGTGTCCAACAAGGCGTTGATGTCGTTTTGTTGGCTGCCGATCTGCACGCCGTCGGCCGGAAAGCTGACGGTCAGATCGCGTTGGTTGGGCCACACGTTTCCGAAGACGGCCAACATACGGCGGTCTTCGAGGGTCTGGAGAGAAGCGGCGGAAACAGTCCGGCCGCGGATGACACGTTTCATGTCAATCGAATCCTGGTTGAAGGAGAGTGTCAGCGGGTTAATAAAGCTTGAATGTCAACAGGAATCTGTTCGTCGTCGGCGACTCGAGGATGGCGACGCTTGTCACGCCGCGACGTTTCCAAGAACCGTTCAATGACGCGAAATTCTTCGTGATCGCGGATCGATGCCAGGTCCGGATCGTCTCCGATGTTATCGGGCTCATATCCTTGAGCGACCGCTTTGGCCAGCAGAGTGACCGCCCTGCGTTGATTGAACGCTTTACCGATCAAGGCATGAACACAGGCTGCCTGATAAAGCGTTCTCGCGGAGTTCGGATCCTCCATCGCGATCTTCGTATCTGCCAAGGCCTCTTGCGTGCGGCCGAGACGAACCAGCGAGAGCGCCCGGTCGATCCTGGCGACCTCGTTGTTGGGTTGCATTTCGATTACCTTTCCGTATGCCTCGATGGCTTCTTCATGGCGTCCAAGTTGGACCGCCAGAACCTGAGCGATCAGACGCTGCAGCGCCGGTCGATCGGGATCCAATTGGTGCGCCAACTGGAGATCGACGAGCGCGGCCTCTGGGTCGGTTTTGAATCTCGCGCTGGCCCGATACGAAAGCTCATTAGGATCGTCGCAGGGGACTGACATCGCGGTCAAGAAATCGGCTTCTGCCAGATCTGGCTGACCGAGAGCACGATACGTCTTCGCTCGCTTCAACAGCGTCCAAATGCGATTCGGCGACAACTCCAAAGACCGGTTGAAGCATTCCAACGCTTGTTCGTAACGCTGATTGGCATGGTGCAACAATCCGAGTTGCGACCAAGCACCGACACTTTCCGGATCCAGCTCGATCGCTTTGCGGTAGTCTCGTTCGGCGTTGGCGTCTTCACGCAAATCGAAGTGACAGCGTCCCCTCAATTCACGCAATCTCGCCGAGCCCGGCGCGCGTTCGATCGATTGCGTGAAAGAAAGTTTGGCGTCTTCAACGCGTCCGGCGGCGAATTGGGCTCGCCCCAGCATCGTCCATCGCAACGCCGGCGGTACACTGTTCCGATCCGCCAGTGCGGCCAGCAAGTCGCTGGCGCCCTGGTGATCGTAGCCGGCCAGCAACCGCACCGCTTCCAGATACAGCTGCGAATCCGCTCGGGCCGGCGTGTCCTCGGCAATCTTCTGCAACACCTGGTATCGCTCGTCGTTGCCGGCCAATCGAACCCGCTCGGCTTCCAGAAACAAACTCGCCCGGCTCGGCTTACCGTCTTCCACCGCCTTGGCTGCTTCGATCAGACGATCCAAACGTGCGAAGTCGGTGGACGCTTCTGGGTCAGAAATTCGCAACTGGTCGAGACGCTGTATCTCCAGAATCG
>NZ_JBFHKV010000553.1:0-5487 GCF_041595215.1 Stieleria sp.
AAGCGCTCTCGTTTCAAAACGGAACGTCGATTCGCACCGACCGCTGGCACATGATGCGTTACAACGACGACAGCGAAGAACTCTACGACATGCACAACGACCCCGGTGAAACGACCAACCTGGCGAATCAATCTCAATACGCCGAGGTGCTCAAGGGGTTGCGGGAACGTTTGCGCGAGCGAACCGATCACTTCACCGAGCGAAAGACCCAGCGATAGTTGAGGGGTTCGGACATATTGTACTTGTCCAGAATGTACGCTTGCTCTTCGGAGTCTTCGAACGAAGGCATTCCGAATCGGATGGTGTCTTCGGTCTGACTCATCGCGTCGCCGGGCCGAAAGAAATTCAATTGCAACGCTTTGCGGCGGTACGGTGCGTCATCGCCTTCGCCGTCTTGCTGGAACGCGTTGGTCAGTCCTGAGACGTACAGCGAGACGTAATCGACATTCGGATTGACATCCATCCAGGTCAGAATGCCCCAGACACCCGGGGCGCTCTCGTCGCTGGAAAGCGGAATCCGTTGGCGCGTGATTTCGACGCTGTTGTACAGCGGTGCGGTGATCTGTTCTCGTGCGGCGATCATTTCCTTGGCGCTGGGGATGATCCGGTCCAGGTACTCTTGGCCGCTGACATGATCTTTCAGCGTGACCAGGGGAAAGAAGCGTCGCGAGTCGTAGGAGACCGATTCGAGCCGTTGATACAGTTTGGAACCGCCCACTTCATCGGCCGCCGGGCGCAGATCGCCGCCCCGATACCGCACCCGATAGACCATGTACCAGATCAGTTTGCGTTGCAGTTTGCCGCTGCCGACGGGCACGTCGACATACATTTGACGGAGCGGTTTGAACGAAAATTCCAAGCAATAGATTTCGCGGCGTAAGACGACCTGCTTGGCCATTTCGACCAGCGTGCGCGAGCGGGGATCGAAATGCGGCGCGCCGTTTTCGAAGGTCGGCGCTTTCCACTCCAGTTCGGGGTGGGCGCTGAGAAACGTCTTCAGCGTCAGCGGGCCGTCAAAGGTTTCTTCGGGGCTGGCATCCCCGGGGACGATCGTCACCACGCCGGGGGCGAACTGGGTCGCCTGCTCCATCGTGGCGTCTTGGGGTTGACCGGATGCTTGGGCGTTTGCGTGGGGGCAGCGAACCGCCGCCAGACAAACCAGCATCGACCCCAACAGCACCGTAGCGCGGTGCGGAGTCAGCCGCACGGGCGTGAATTGATTTTCAGCAAGGGTCATGTCAGGAACTCGGTCAAAGATTTTGGATGAGCGGATCGATCTTCGGCGGCCGGCGTCGGCCTACTTCAAATCACTGGAACTGAGGGTTTCGGTGTCATCGGTCGGGGGGCGACTGGCGATCTCCCGGTCGGCCCCGGACGCTCCGGCAATCGATTTTTCGTCAGCCGGCTTGCCGTCGTGGATTTCCGAGGGGTCGAGAAATCGCAGGGAATCGGCGAGTTGGGCGTCATTGCCGGCAAACGCTTCCAGCTTGTCGGCCGACAGCGTGAACGTGGCTTGAACGCGGCGTCCCTCGTCATCGGAGAAGTGCATCATAATCCATCGAATCGGGACGCCTTGGGTTTCTCCGTCAACGACGACGCGCAAAACCTGTAATCCTTGCGCACTGACTCGCTGATCCCCCTCCACCAGCCGTGTCAGCTTTTCGCCGAGCGTCTGGCGGACGGCCGCCTCAAATGCCTCCAACGTCCACTGTTTGCCTTCGGGCAACTTGACCAGTGGGCGTAGATTGCACTGGGCGATACTAAGATCATGGTCGATCATTCGCATCACCGCCGAACCGGGGGCGTCACTGATCATCCGCCATTTGCGGTCCATCATCGTCCCGACCTCCAGCTGCCGACTTTGCAGCTCGACGTACATCCGCTCCGCAGGAAGCGGCTGGTCAAACTCAATCATCGCCCGCTCGGCCGGCAGTGCCACCGGTTGGGCCATCGGGCGACGCACCATTCGGATGGTGGCCGAGACGTCGAATCCGGGTTCGGCGCGGCTGATTTCGCGGGTCTCGTGGATCGCCAATGCCAGCCAGGTGCAGGTGTTGGCGTTGCGATCGAAGGTCATTTTGCCGATCAGACGAAGCCGGGTGCCGACGCCGTCGATCGAACCCTCGATGTCGCCTTCGAGTTTGAAACGCACCGCGTCCTCGGCGACCCCGACGACCGTGCTTTCCACCCGGCCGCTGTCGACCGACGTCAGATTCAAAACGGAGCACAGGGCGTCCGCATCGATCTCATAGCGGTCTCCTTCGATCACGCTTTCGCCCGGCAAGAAACGGTCGACCGAGACGCTGGAGACGGGTGATTTGAGCAGCGAAAGCTCGCCGTGGGTGAAGAAGTTGTCCGGCGAATAGATCGACTCGGGCAGCGATTCGCGGCGCACGATCGCGTGTCGCATCGATTTTCGCAGATCCTGCTCGCTGGATGTCTTGTTCAATACGCTCTTGTTGGACGCGGTGTGGTAATACCGCTCGGCGGCAACCACCTCGGACGACGCGGCCGCATCGGCGGGCCGCCGATAACGCTCTTCGTAGTCCAGCACCGCCTGGGACGTGATCGGGAACGTTTGACGCGTCTCTTTGGATGCGATCGCATTGTCGGAAACCCTGACGTTTCCTTTGACATCCATCTCGATCCGCACCCGCATCAGTTCCTGGGGCGCCGCGGCGATGGTTGCCGATCCGGTCGAAACGATCGCCGCCCGACTGGGGGACGCAAGCGAGGCCGATGCGATTGCGAGGGAGCTGGCGAGAAAAGAGCGACGATTGGCGATGGCGTCGTGGCTGGGCATCTGAAAGTCCATTTCGGTGGGCAGTCCGGAAACGGCGGATCGACCCTCGCGGCGCGCGGCGCGGCGGCTTGGGGGATCGCCTGTCTCGCAATGATCGACCGTCTGCCGCGGGGCGGTTCAGCCGAATTGCCCCGCTCGAGACGATTCCGGGGGCAGTTCCCGGGCCCCAAACGTGTGTAGCCGTCGTGTTCGGTAAAGTCGATTCTTAGACAGCGGGTCGCAATGCGAGACTGCCTTTTGTGCAGCCTGTCTGAAATTTTTACACTCAAAACAGGCAGTGGCGCAAAAATCGTCGAGACCCCGAAAAGGTTTTGGGGTTTCTAAGTTGTTGTCAGTCAACGGGTTGCGGTGAAAATTCTGGAAATTTGTGACAAATCGCTTCAGAATTGGCCCCAAATTTCCTAGTAGGTGTCCTGGACGCAGGCAACCGCTGCCAAGCTCATCGAGTTGGAATAGTGGAAAAAAAATCGACTCAAAGTGTCGGGTTTCATCCCCAAGCAACGAGTGGTTTTTTAGAAACTCATTCAATCGAGGTGAACCGAGCGGCGGAGGCTCTCGTCCTACAGGCATCCGCATTTGTGGACAGCACCGTTTTTAACGACTGTTGTCCTGCGACTGTCATTTCGGTCGACATGGAGTCGGCAGGGAACTTGTTCTGGGGGTCAAACCATCCGGTTTGACCAGACGTGTCGTGCCACGGCTCGACATTGAACCCTAGGCCAAGCGACCAATATCACCTGGAGGAGACAGGTGACCCCGGGCAACCGAGGCGATTGGACTGGGCGATCCGCCGGGATTGCAAGGACGTTTGGCCAGTCTACGCCAATAGCGCTGGGAGACCACAGTGATGCACGACAATTACCGCGACATAAAAATCAAAGACCTGCGCGATCAGCTTCGCTTCAATCAAAAAACAAAATTGATTGAGCAGGCTGCCGCTGCAGAAACACTACTGAGCGAAATCGAAGACGATCGAGAATACGCCTACGACTTTTTGTGCTATCGAATCACCAATTATCGCTCCGATCGACCCGGGCGGCACAACATTGCCTCGGCCGATTTGGCTCATGACTTGCGCTTGCTGATCGAAGATCTCAGCGAATTGGCGGATTTGTCGGTCGAGGAAATCGCCGAACAGGTTCACACCGTTCAAGACCTCAGTCGACAATTCAACGTGTCGACCAAGACGATCAGCCGTTGGCGCGAAGCCGGCTTGGTCAGTCGACGGTTGCTCTTCGGCGGTCGCAAACGCGTCGGGTTCCTCAACAGCAGCGTGGAGCAGTTCGTTGCCCGCAACAAGGCCAAGATCCAGCGCGGAGAACGCTTCAGCCAGCTGACCGAAGATGAGAAAAGCGAAATCATCGAACGGGCCAGACAGTTGGTCGAAGGCGGCGCGGCCCTGGCCGATGTGACTCGCCTGTTGTCCGAACAGATGGGACGGAGCGCGGAAACGATCCGTTACACGCTCAAGAACTTCGACGCCGACAACAAGTCGATCGCGATTTTCCCCAACCATCGCGGCATCCTGTCCGACGACGACAAACGCTCGATCTTCAATCAATACCTCGGCGGCGTATCCGTTCCGCAGCTGTGCCGACGGTTCAAACGAACCCGTAACAGCATCCAACGGATCCTGGTCGAAATGAGACGTCAACGGATCATGGAGCTGCCATTGGACTACATCTACAACGAAGACTTTGAAGCGGTCTCTCGCGAAGCGGAGTACCTGGGCGTCGAGCCGGAGCCGGCCAGCGCACCTCGGAAAGTCCGTGTGCCGAACGATTTGCCCAGTTATCTCGCATCGCTGTACGACGTTCCGCTGCTGACCCGCGAACAGGAGTACCATCTGTTCCGAAAGATGAACTACCTCAAGCACAAAGCCAGTCGCTTGCGGGAGACGATCGGAACCGAGGCTGCCGGGAAGTCCGCGGTGATGAACGAGATCGAGTCGTTGTACGAGCAAGCGGTCAAGGTCAAGAACCGGATCGTCCAGGCCAACCTGCGTCTGGTCGTGTCGATCGCCAAACGCCACTTGGCCGGCACCGACGATTTCTTCTCCTTGGTCAGCGACGGTAACATGTCGTTGATCCGCGCGGTGGAGAAATTCGACTACTCGCGGGGCAACAAATTCAGCACGTATGCGTCGTGGGCGATCATGAAAAACTTCGCCCGCACGATCCCGAACGAATTCAAGCACCGCGATCGGTTCCGAACAACGACGGAAGAGTTGTTCCTGGCGCGACAAGACGAACGGGTCGATCCCTACGTGGAAGAATCCGCTCAACGCACCCGCAAACGCGAACTGTCCCGAATTCTCAATCGATTGGACGAACGCGAGCAGAAGATCATCTCTGCACGTTTCGGACTCGAGCGCGGCAGCGAACCACTGACGCTCAAGGAAGTCGGTGAAGAGATGGGCGTGACCAAAGAACGGGTTCGACAGCTCGAAGCACGGGCGTTGGCGAAACTTCGAACCGCCGCCAGCGAAAACAATATCGAAATCGATTTCGAGCAATAGTGGGGTAAGCTTCCAGCTTGCCGTCCGTGACGCACGGGACGTCGATTGTATTACTGAGCGACTTTTGGGCAAGCATCGCTCTGCGGTGCACCCCGCCGAGCGGTGCCACAACAACGCCCGGAGTCGCGACGCGCACTCCGGGTGGGGGCGCAGAGGATAGGGGACC
>NZ_JBFHKV010000554.1:0-5481 GCF_041595215.1 Stieleria sp.
CCGCGGTTGGTATTCCGGGGACACGCACCTGCACCGCACGATCGATGAACTGAAGAATGTGATCGTCGCGGAAGACTTGAATGTCGCATTGCCGCTGACGAACTGGGTGACGATCGCCGACCAGGCACCGCGTGCAGGAAACAAAAACCTGACGGACATCCCCGATGGGTTAGTCGTCGTCGATCCGACGCATGTGATTTGGCCGCGCAATACCGAATACGAAATCTTCACCGCCGCCGGACAGCGACACACCCTCGGTGCGTTGTTCGTGCTCGGACATCGAAACGGGCTGGAAACAGGCGTGCCCCCATGGCGACCGGTCGTCGAATCGGTCCGGTCCAGCGACCCGGGCGTGTTGTTCGACATGGACAAATTGGATTGGCCGTTCGCGATGGTGTTGCCAACGATCGTGCCCGATGCGTTGTACGAATTGTCCAACAACCACGTTTGGCGAACCGAATTCGCCTTTCGGAAATGGAACACGTCCGCCCCCGCGTACATGCAGCCTCCTCACGGTGCCAGCGAAGGGGGGCATCGTCAGTGGATCGACTACACCTTGGGTATGTACTACACGCTGCTGAATTGTGGTTTTCGCATGCCACCCTCAGCCGGAACCGCCAACGGAGTGCATCCGGTTCCGGCAGGGTTCGGTCGCGTTTACGTGCACCAACCCGACGGATTTGAGTTCGAAGGCTGGATGCGGGGATTGAAGGCGGGGCGGTCGTTCGTCACGACGGGGCCGATGCTGTACGCCCACGCCGCAGGACAAGATCCCGGACACGTTTTCCGATTCAGCGAACCACAAACGATTCCGCTCGCGATCGACATTCTCTCGCAGACCAAGTTGTCCTACGGGGAACTGCTGATCAACGGTCGCCCAGAAACACTGCTTCGACCGCAAAACCAAGTCACGTCCGATGGAGCCTTTCGATCGGCGTTTTCCATCGACGTCTTGCCGAAACGATCGGGATGGTTTGCGGTCCGGTTTTGGGAACCCCACGAGGACGGGCAATCGCGATTCGTCCACTCGGCACCCTGGTACGTCGAGATCGGCGATGCCCCCGTTCGCCCGATGGCCCATGAGAAACGTTACCTGATCTCTCGGGTCGAAAACGAAATGCGTCGCAGTCGGGGCATCGTTCCCGATGCCGCGATGCAAGAATACGAGCGAGCGCTGGCGTTCTATCAATCTCTGGACGTGCACGACGATACGGCCGACGTGGCGGCCGAGGCGAGACAATCCGAAGGACAACCACTCGAACGCTGGCTGGACAACATGATCCTCGATCACCGCTTTGACGTCGATGAAGTCAGGCGGGCGACCGGACTGTCAACCGCAGACGTCGTCACCGCGATGCAGCGGCGCGCCGACGAACGGCCCCAATCCGGATTCCGCATCTTGCCCTATCCCGGTGGCCGACATCCGCGGATCGGGTTTCTCGACGGAGCGATTCGGCCGCAACGTGAAACGAAGGTCAGCGTGTTCACCCCCTGGGCCGACGGAGGCTACGTGGTCGTCGATGTGCCCGAAGCGGTGTTCTCGAATCTGGGGCTGACCTATTTGGCACACGAACACATCCCGACGATCTGGACCGAGCAAGACATCGATCTGCCACGCTTGGAATGGTCACGCGATGGCGACACGCTGAACGTCCAGCGAAAGCTGCCCGGTGGGATCGTGATCGAAAGTCATGTGACCGAACAAGCCGGTGCAGCCAAGATGGAATTAAAACTGACCAACGGCACCCGGGAAAAATTGACGGGATTGCGCGTCCAAGTCTGTGTGATGCTCAAGGGTGCCGTCGGGTTCAACGCACAGGAGCAACTTGAGAGCGTGACGGCACCGCCCTTTGTCGCGATTGGTGCCGAAAACTCAAACCGCTGGATCATCACGGCGTGGCAACCGAACCACCGTGTCTGGACCAACCCGCCGGTGCCCTGCATCCACTCCGACCCGATCTTTCCCGACTGTGAACCCGACCAGACGGTCACCGTCAGCGGCGGATTGTGGTTTTACGAAGGCGACGAGATCCAAAGCGAACTCAAGCGTTTGGCCGATCAACCCTAATCAGGTGGAATCACATGAAAGCGATCATGATTGCGCTGTGCTCGGCGATCGTTACGGTCACGTCGTTCGCGGCAGACTCCGTGCCCACGGTGCCCGTCGACGGGCAACCCCTGGGCGCCAACATCACGCGGTTGATCGAGGCACTGGAATACCTGGGACAGCCGCTCGATGACGAGATCGCCCGTTCACTTCGGGCCGCCGCGAAACAGCGTGATGCTGCGGCGCTGCAAGAAATCCTCGACGACCACGTGCTGTTCGTCGTCTCGTTGAATCCGGAGGTGCGTGTCAAGGTTGCACGTGGGCCGGCAACGGCGAAACTGCAGCAAGCCGGTTACACCTGTCACATCGTCAAGGTGCTCAACAACAGCACGGTGACCCGTTCGCTACGCATCATGAGTCCCCAAGCCGGACCGGTTTATGCCGGTGCGGCGGAAGCGATCTTGAAGCGTCAGGCGCAAACCGAACTCAAAGAAAACGAAAACACCGATCGCGCCACCGATCGTTTCCTGGAACTGGAAATGTACAACGCCCAACCGATGTCAGCGCAGTTGAGCGGTCTGGAAGTCGAGTACGCGTTGGCGATGATCTATTGCAGCGAAAGCGGTCAACGCGAAGCGACGATCGGGTTTGACGTCGGGGCCGGCACCCAAGACATCGGGTTCCGCGGTGAGTTGCCCGTCTTGTTTGACGTCCGGCCGGCCCAACCGCTGACGCTGCGGATCAAAGATATTGACGGCGCGCCGACGACCGCGCGATTGACGTTTCGCGACAAACTGGGGCATGTGTATCCGCCCCAAATGAAACGGCTCGCCCCCGATTTTTTCTTCCAGCCACAGATCTATCGCGGCGACGGCGAGACCGTTTTGCTGCCCAACGTGGAATTGGAAGTGACCTACAACCGAGGCCCGGAGTACAAGAACGTCACGACAACCGTTGCGTTGCAGGATCCATCCATCGATGAACTGTCGTTGCAACTTCAGCGCTGGGTCAACCCGATGGCGTTCGGGTTTTATTGCGGCGACCACCACATCCATGGAGCGGGGTGTTCGCATTACGACAACCCGACCCAAGGCGTGACGCCCCGCGACATGTTCGCCCAGGTCAAGGGTGAAGGATTGAACGTCGGTTGCGTGCTCACTTGGGGGCCGTGCTTTGAGTACCAACGCCGTTACTTTTCACCGATCGCCGACACGGTCAGTGAGCCGACGACGATCCTGAAGTATGACTTGGAAATCAGCGGCTTCGGCTCGGCGGCGCTCGGACACGTTTGCCTGTTGCGGCTAGACGACCAGACCTATCCCGGATCCGGCGGCACCAAGGAGAAGGGCTGGCCGACGTGGACGGTTCCCGTCATGCGTTGGGCTAAACAGCAAGGCGGCGTGACCGGCTACCCGCACTCGGCGATGCACGTCAATCCCGGCGCCGCGGCCCAGCGGATGATCCGGCGCTACGATCGTGATCAGGACCAGTTCCTGAGCCGTGCGGAAACGTCAGACGCGCTGCTGCCAAAACCGTTTCCCAAAACGGACATCGACGGCAATGGAAAGCTGGACTTGAGCGAACTCGCCCAAACGATCGACGCGGCGGCTGATGAGATCCCCAATTGGTGCGTACCGGAAATGAACGGCGCCGGCGCGATGGAAATCTGCGTCAGCACGGCCGAGGGCGTTTGCGATTTCATCAGCGCGATGGACACCGAACGCATCCCGGAATGGAACACCTGGTATCACCTGCTCAATTGCGGGTTCCCATTGAAACTGAGTGGCGAAACCGATTTCCCCTGCATGAGCAGCCGGCGAGTCGGTCAAGGGCGGGTGTATGTTCAATTGGGCGATCCCCAGAACTTTAATTTTGACAGCTGGTGCGAAGGGTTGCGACGAGGCCAGTCTTATGTGTCCGATGGATTTGCACACGCGTTGCAGTTCTCCGTCGATGGTCAGACGCCGGGCAACAACGATGTAACACTGGACGTCCCCGCGTCGGTGTCGATCGAAGCCAAAGTCGCGTTCGCGGCCGAACAGCCCAATGCGGTCGCGTACGGCGGAATCATGCCGTCGGGCGGACGCCGGGTCGTCGGAGACACGCGACTGTTGCACGCGCCGCGAGAGTCCGGAATCCAGCGAGGCGGGAACCGTATGGTGGAGATCATCGTCAACGGCAACGTCGTCGATTCACGTGAAATTCCCGCCGATGGCCAGATTCACGACCTGCATTTCCGCATCCCGATCAAACAGAGCAGCTGGGTGGCGCTGCGTCAGTTTCCCCAACTGCACACCAACCCCGTCAACGTGATCGTCGCCGGCAAGCCGATTCGGGCGTCCCGCGCCAGTGCCCGTTGGTGCGAGGAGACGATTCACTTGCTATGGAAAAACCGCGAGCGATTCATCGCCGAAGATGAACGCCCCGAAGCGCGAGAGACGTACGACCGGGCGATCGAAACCTACCGAAAGATCGCCGCCGAAACGGCGTTGTAAGGCATGCATGACTACTGACTGAGCAAATCGCTGGCGTGGATGTGGACATACGCATCGAACCAGTCTTGGCGAGTGGGCAGGTCATCCGTCGTGAGTTCGTTGGATTCCACTTTGCTCCGCTTCCAACGGACTTGTGCGGGCGTCATCGATTCCCAATCGACTGAAACGACGCTCAGGTCGCTCTGTTTGAACAGTTGTTGCACCGCGTTGTAACCGTCCGCCGTTTCTTTCTGCAGCCGTTCCAGTTGCGGGGTGAGTGTTTTGGCCAATCGCAATGGCCGCACCAATCGCAATAATTCCACGATCGGATCGGAGTGCCGGAAATCACGCGTCGTGCTGACACTGATGTGTGAGACCCAGCTCTCCGGATAATTCCGCACCGCGAATTGACCGGGGGTGTGCCCGTTGAAGTAGGGATCGCCGAGTGGCGGATACGCATTGCTCCATTCCAGGCGGTTCGTTTCTTCAAATCGTTTGACGATTGCCTCGGTCAACGATTTATCACCACTGACGCGCGACGCAAATTCAAGATGTTTGTCCTGTTTCAGCCGCAGGACCGCTAGTGCGGCGGACAAATCAACCGGTTCTGTTTCATCGTCGGCAATCAATTGTTTGCAGAGGTCGAAGATCAGTTCGCCGGTCCAACCGCCTTCCGTTTCCCAGACCCAATTGCCCAACCAAAACATCGGTGAGATCAGGGGATCATCCGAGAGTGTCACTTCCCGCAGACGGTCACGCAGTTGTTTCCGCAACGTTGCGTCGTAGTTGGGATCAAAGGCGATCGCCACGCAGTAATCACGTGCCTCGTTGACCAGCTGAACATGACCGTCGGGGACCAGCACACTCTGCAGAATCCAGCGGCAAATCGCTTCGTGCGTTTCGATATCGTCGCTTGCGATCCGACTCGCATCGATCATTTTCGCAGCCCACTGCGGATCG
>NZ_JBFHKV010000555.1:0-5476 GCF_041595215.1 Stieleria sp.
CTGGTTCCACAGGATTCGGCCATCGTCGGCATGGAGGCACACCGCGCGTAACGATCGCGCCTTGTCGGAATCGCCATCGAGCGGTGTCGCGGTGGTCAGATAGATCTTGCCATCGGCGACGACCGGCGAAGACCATCCGTCGCCGTCAATCGGAACCTTCCAAGCGATGTGCTCGGTTTCACTCCATGTCAGCGGCAGGGCGGCGACGTTGGAGTGGCCTTGCCCTCCCGGTCCGCGGAACTCTGTCCAGTCTTCGGCGCGGGAAATAGAGGCGACGATCGAGGCCGTCACCAAGGCAACCGACAAGTAGTGTCTGGGAGTCATCATGGATCTTTGTTTAGGTGTTTCGCCTGTGTCGACAGGATCGCAAGCTTCCAGCTTGCGTTGTCGGGATCGCAAGCTGGAAGCTTACGCCACTTTTTCTTGACGGCCCTAAGCGGTCAGAATCCCCGTTTGCGCATCAGGGCGGAGGTGTCGACGTCGCGGCCCCTGAAGCGTCGGAATCCCTCGGCCGGATCAATCGTGTCGCCGACGGAGAACACGTTCTCGTACAAGCTTTCGCACAGTTCAGGGTCGTAGAACGAACCGGCCTTTTCAAAGGCCTCCGCCGCGTCGGCGGTCAACGCGTCGGCCCACAGGTAACTGTAATAGCCGGCCGAATAACTGTCGCTGCTGAAGATGTGGGCAAAGTGGGGCGTGCGGTGCCGCATCGGCAGTTCCTCGGGCATCCCGATTTCTTTGAGCGTTTCCTTTTCAAAGGCGTCCGGGTCGATGCGTTCCTGGTCGCTGGTGTGAAGTTTCATGTCGACGATCGCACTGGCCAGGTATTCGACCGTCGCGAATCCTTGATTGAACGTGGACGCCTTCTTGATCTTGTCGATCAGCGATTGCGGCAGCGGCTCGCCCGTTTCATAGTGCACGCAATACTTCTGCAGCACTTCCGGCGTGTCGAGCCAATGTTCCAGCAGTTGGGAGGGGAACTCGACGTAGTCTCGGGCGACCGACGTGCCGGCTTGCGAGGGATAGTTGACGTCGGAGCAGAGCCCGTGCAGCGCGTGGCCGAATTCGTGGAACAGCGTGACGGCATCGTCCCACGAAATCAGCACCGTTTCGTCTTTACCGCCCGGGATGAAGTTGGAGTTGTTGGAAACGATCGGTGTCTTTGCGTCGCCCATGTTCTGTTGGACGCGGTAGGCGGTCATCCAGGCACCGCTTCGTTTTCCGGCGCGTGCGTAGGGGTCAAAGTACCACAGCCCGACGTGTTCTCCGTCGCGGCCGGTGACTTCCCAGACGCGAACATCGGGATGGAAAACCGGGACATCTTTGGCGGGCGTGAACTGGAAACCGAACAGTTCGCCGGCGACCCAGAACATGCCTTCGCGGAGCTTTTCCAGTTGCAGGTAGGGTTTGACTTCACCGAGGTCCAAGTCGTATTTCGCCTTGCGGACTTTCTCGGCGTAGAAGCGGTAGTCCCAGGGCTGGATGGTGATTTTTTCTGCGGAAGTGGAGGCTTCGGCGTCGGCGATCTTTTGCATGTCGGCGACCTCTTCGGCGACGCGTGCGACCGCCTTGGGCCAAACCTGGTTCATCAGCGCGAAAGTCGGTTCGGGCTTCTTCGCCATCGTCGGTTCCAAACGCCAGTGGGCGTGGGTGGGATAGCCGAGCAGTTTGGCCCGTTCACGGCGGAGTGCCAGGATTTCGGTGATGATCCCGTTGTTGTCATGCTCGTCGCCGTTGTCACAGCGGTTGTAATACGTCCGCCAGACCTGTTCGCGAAGCGGCCGGTTCTTGCTGTACGTCAAGAACGGATCCATCGACGATCGGGTGTTGGTCACCGCCCACTGATCGGGTTTGCCGCGTTCTTCGGCGGCCCGTTTCATGGACGCCACCACGCTTGTGGGCAACCCGTCCAGATCCGATTCCTTTTCGACCCACGTCACGAATCGCTTTTCGTCTTCGAGGACGTTTTGGCTGAAATCGGTGAACAACCGCGAAAGGTCCGCGTTGATTCGTGTCAGCCGGGCCTTGTCACTGGCATTGAGTTGGGCACCGCGACGAACGAACGTTTTGTAGAGATCGTCGATCAAGCGGACTTGGGCGACGGTCATCGACTTTTTTTCGTCGCTCTCGTAGATCGCCTTGAGTCGCTCGAATAGCGCGCTGTTCTGGAAGATGCTATCGGAGTGGGCGGAAAGTTTTGGCGCGACGACGCGTTCGATGTCGGGGATCGGCCCGAGGTTCAGGTTGGAGGAATGGACACCGAAGATCGCGTCCAGGCGATCGAGTGACTCTCCGGATTTCTCCATCGCCACGACGGTGTTTTCAAAGCTGGCCGGTTCGGGGTTGTTGGCGATCGCGTCGATTTCAGCAGACGCTTGCGCGATGGCCGCGTCAAAGGCACCGATAAACTCTTCACTTCGTACCAGATCCCAAGGCGGTACGCCTCCATAAGGTCCCGTCCATGGTTTCAGCAGTACCGAATCAGTCATCCCTTTTTGCTCCGTCTTGGTGGTGTTCGTGTCCTCCTGGGCTTGCAGCAAGCCCAGGTTCAAAATCAAGAAGCCGAACGAAATCGCGGCGATCGGTGAGAGTTTCATAGGGTCGTGGGGTTGAGGTCCAGATTGGGGTCCGGTCACGCCAGATCAGCGTGGGTGAGTGTATCGCGCTGTTGTGCTCGCTTGGACCGACCGCGGCGGAAAATCAAATAGACCGCCGCGATGGCGACGACCAGCAAACTGATCCCCAACACGGGCCGATAGAAGACCCATGCGATTCCGATCACGGTCATCGCCCCCGCGATGGTCAGCAAGCCGGCGACGATGGCGGTGCCAAATCCGACAAGTGAACCGGCCAACGGGAGGACGTCCGACAGCACCACCAGGGGGCGCAGCAACAACATCAATCCGAAAAACATCATCATCGATCCGCCGGCCCGCAAGAGCCAGGTCAGGATCCGATTGGCCGCCTCTTCCTGGGCGATCATTTCAGCGGCGCTAAAGACGCCGACTTTCAAGACGTTGATGGTGGTGTCGTAGTGCGTTTCAAACGGTTGGAACGACTCGCCGGTTTGTTGGCTGAGCAGGCTGACCGTCTGCACCGGCGTCGCGGTGAACCACAGTCGGACATCGCCGATCTGCGGGGTGTCGGTCGGGGGCGAGTTGGCGGTTGCATCCGTTTCGGGACGATCCGGCTCGGTCGGCAACGCTGGCTCGGCAGCTTGTGCCTGTTCGTCAGGTAACGATTGGGCCGGCGGTGTGAGCGCCAATTCCGCGGACTCGTCCACTGTTGCTTTCACCGCGTCGGTGGGGACAGGGTCTTGGGCGGATGCTGAGACCGGCAGCGGGTGTGCGAAAAGGTAGATCCGTGATGCGCCGTCGGGGCCATCGCGGCGAATGATCGAGCGATCCTTGAACGCGTCGGGCACGTTGGCCGGGTCCAGTTCCAAGGCGTCTTCGCCGCTGATCATGGCGATCAGCGAGTCGGGAAGACGGAACTGTCCCAGGGAGACGTTCTTGGCCTGGTAGGTCCGATCGGCGAACACAAACTCGGTCGGATTCTGGTGCGAGTGTGCTTCGTCAAATCCGCTCGAATCGATCCGTTCGGGGAACCAATCTTTCTCGTAGGTGTAGGTGGTGGTCGTCCTGGTTCCCCCGCCCAGCTTTTTTTCTTTCGTGGTCTGTTTGTTTTCGTTCCACTGGTACATCTCGACGTGCCGCTCCAATCGAATCCCGTTGTATTCGATGGCGAAGTCGTCGTCACGGAGCACGTCGTTGGTCTGGACATCACCGGAGACGTGGACAAACTTTCCATCGTTCGCCGGGTCGACCGCATCCGGTTGGATCTCGACGACCACCTTGGCGCCTTCCTTCAATCCTTTGGCGGTGCGGACGGCGCGGCCTTCGTTCCAGAACAAGACGGGGACCGAGACGACGGTCAGCAGACCGCCGAACAGGATGCCGGCAAACGCCTTGCCGAGCCGGCCGAACCATGATTCTTCTGTGACCCGAGTTCCCATCAGACTTCTCTCACTTCATTTGCGGAATCAGGCAAACGCTTTGCGCAAGGTTTCCAGACTTTTGGGAATCGCCGTTTCGTGCGACTCCTGGCCTTCAAACTCCAGCGAAATGTATCCCTGGTAGTTGACCCCCGCCAAGATCGCTGCGACTCGGTCGTAGTCGATCTCCAGCGTGTACCAGGTGCCTCCGCCGAAGTAGGTCTTGGCTTGAACAAAGACGGCTTCGGGCGCGAGTTGTTGATATTGTTCGTACTGGTTTTCCAAGAAGTTGCCCGTGTCCAAGGTGGCTCGCAGCCAAGGGGAATCGATCTCGCGGATCAACCGGAGCACGCCGTCGGCGGTGCGGCCGAGTCCCCAGTGGTTTTCCAGTCCCAGCACGACGCCGCATTTTTCGGCGGCCGGCAAGCACTTTTCGAGACCTTCGCGAACCCAGGCGAATCCGTCGTCGTCGCTGTAGCCTTCCAGCCTGGGCTCGATCCCCTTGTTGGCCATCAGCGTGTCGAAATCTTTTGACGTTCCCCAGCGTCCGGTGTTGACGCGGATGGTCGGAATGCCCAGTGCGTAGGCCAGTTCGATACAGTGGATGGTGTGACGGACGTTTTCGTCACGCTTCGCGGCGTCGGGATAGACGAACGATTGGTGCGTGGAAAATCCGCACAAATCCAATCCCGACCGAAAGGCCCGTTGTTTGATCCGTTGCAACGCGGCGTTGGATTCGTCCTCCATCTGGACGTGCAGGATTTCAACGCCATCGAAGCCCGTTTCGGCGGCCAAGTCGATGCACTGCTCGATCGTCAGCTTGCTGTCGTCGCGGTAACGCCAATAGGAGTACGTGGAAACGGCGATGCGGTTGCCGCGTCGTGGGGGGGCGGAATCCTCTGCCGCCCCCGCCGCCGGTGCCATCGCTGCGACGGCCAGTGGGACAGTCAGCGGGGCGGTCAACGCTCCGGCGATCAATTGCCGGCGGTCGATTCGGGAGGGTTTGGGGGAAACGGTTTCGTCACGGTGGTGGGAACTGGATGGTTGCATCGGATCGGTTGCTCGCGGCCGGTGTCATGGGTGTCGCCTCGACTACCGTGTTGTTTTAGCGTATCGGCGCGAGTCGTGCCGCCTCACTGTGCTGCTTCACTGTGCCGCCTCACTGTGAGGGCGTTGGATTACCCGGCGAGTGCTTTGTGCCGGGTGCGGATCGAAATGGGCAGCAGCAACGTGAACGTGGCTCCCTGACCGATCCCCTCGCTGTGGACCGACAATCTGCCGCCCAGTTCGACCGCCGCGGTCGCGGAGGCATGGAGTCCGAAGCCGTGCCCGTCTTTTTTGGTGGTGAAGCCGTTGGAAAAAATCGTGGTGATTCGGTCCGCTGCGATCCCGGTCCCGCTGTCACTGACCTGGAAACAAACGTCGTCACCGGATTGTTCCAGACGTAGCGTCACGCGTTTGACGTCCGAATAGTGTTCGAGC
>NZ_JBFHKV010000556.1:0-5470 GCF_041595215.1 Stieleria sp.
GTTTCGGCCATCATCTGGGGCTTGGTCTGCGCCATCGCAATGTACTCCCTGGGCGTTCCGCCGCTGACCGCCGACGACGCCGAATACGCGATCGACGACACTCCGGCACTGAAATCGTCCGCCGATGAAACCACCGGAACCACCGGCAGTGGTGGGCTGAGCGGTCTGAGCGGCTTGCTGTCCGACGAACCCACCGAATCCGATGGAGATGCCGCAGCCGACACCGGAAGCGAACCGGCGACCGGAACGCCCACGATGGAATTGACACCGGCCGAAACCGCCCCCGCGGAAGAGACACCGGACGAAACCCCGGCGGAAGCACCAGCGGACGAAACCCCAGCGGACACGTCTGAGTCAACGCCCGAATAGGCCACTGGCCGACACAGCGATTGGGCAACACTTGCGTCCCCGTCCCGCCAAGGACGGTGCGACGCAACGAGGGCGGCCGCATTGCAGGTTTCTTGCGAACACGGACGGCCTCCCTTTCTTCTCCCCCGGCATCGAATCACATGCCACTGATCCACCTTGACGCCGCATGACACAAGCCACCTCGACCCTTGCGCCCGCCTGCGGCATTCGCAGCATGACCGGTCAGGGAAGGGCCGCGGGAAAGACGGACATCGGAACCGTCACGGTCGAGTTGCGGACGGTCAACAACCGCGGGTTCAAGTGTTCGGTGCGGACCCCGGATCCACTTTCCGGCAGCGAAGCGCTGATCGAATCGGTCGTCCGCGAACACTTGCACCGCGGCTCGATCAACCTGTCGATCAACCTGGAGCACCAGCAAGGCCAGACGCCGGTGCAGATCAACGACACCGTGCTGGCCGGCTACATTCGCCAGTGCAAAGCGGCCATGGAGCAGTCCGGCGTGGACACCGACGCGAACGTTTCCCTGGACGTCGCCGCCTTGCTGAACCTGCCCGGGGTCCAGACCGGAGCGCGGCCCAAGGGCGATGACGCCGAAAAAGTATTCCAGCAAGCCCGGCTGGTCGTCATCGCGGCGCTGGAAAACCTGATCGAAATGCGCGAGCAAGAAGGCGCCCACATGGCCGAAACACTGCTCGGCGATTGCGAAACGATCCGAGGGCACGTGCGAGCGATCGAGACACTGGCCCCGCAGGCGGCGGAGAGCTATCGGGTCCGTCTGGAGGGGAAAGTCCAGCGGGTCCTGGCCGAATATGATGCCGAAGTCAATCCGGTCGATCTGCTTCGCGAAGTCCAAGTGTATGCTGACAAGGCGGACGTCAGCGAGGAAATCACCCGCTTGGACAGTCACCTGAAGCTTTTTCAGGCGGTTTTGCGGGGGGAGAGCCCCGACGGCGACAAGGAATCCGGCCGCGACGAGCCGGTGGGGCGAAAACTGGATTTCATCATCCAGGAGATGTTCCGAGAGACCAACACGATCGGTTCCAAATCCGCTCACGCCGAGGTTTCGGCCATCGTGGTCGAAATCAAATGTGCGATCGAGCGGATGCGTGAACTGGTCCAAAACCTGGAGTAGCCCCCTAGGCGGAGCATCAACGATGGCTGAATCAACCTCCCCACGTCTGATCATCATTTCCGGGCCCAGCGGCGCCGGCAAGTCGACGGTGACACGACGGCTGTTGTCCGAGTGCGATCTGCCATTGCGATTGAGCGTCTCGGCGACCACCCGCGGCCCGCGCCCTGGCGAACAAGACGGAAGAGAATATCATTTCCTCTCTCAGCAACGTTTCCGTGAACTTCGCGATCAAGATGCCTTTCTTGAATGCAAAGAGGTGTTCGGCAAGGGACACTGGTACGGGACCTTGCGCAGTGAAGTCGCCGACGGGCTCGCCGCGGGAAATTGGATCATCCTTGAAATCGACGTTCAAGGTGCGATTGAGGTGATGGAGCATCTGGAGACCGATCCCATTTCGTTGTTCATTCATCCCGGCGGAATGGACGAACTGGAACGTCGTCTCCGCGACCGGGGAACGGAAACCGAAGCCGCGATTCAAAGCCGTTTGGAGACGGCCGCGGGTGAGATGCGGTTCGTGCACCGCTACCAATACGAAATCATTAACGGCTCGGTCGACGCGGCCGTCGCCCAAGTCTGCCAAATCCTCAGAGACCACCAGGAGAAACACACATGCTCGAAGAACTAAAAGACGAAGAGACCGTCAACAAGGTCGGCGGTCGATTCAAGTTGAGCACTTTGATTCAAAAGCGGCTCGTTCAGTTGAACCAAGGCAGCCGCGCGTTGGTCAACGTCGACACCCACGACAAGATGTCGATCGTGCTTCAAGAAATCATGCAGGACAAAATCGTCCTGAACATGGAAAACGAAGTCGAGCAAGTCCAAGAGATGGACTTGGATGCGACGATCGCCGCCGCCGAGTCTCCCGACTTGGACGCCGCGGACCTGTAGTTCGCTCGTCGCGGCAACGTCGGCCTGGTGACTCGTCCTGGCCAACGGTTTGTCGATTCAATCGCGACCGAAACAATCGTGAGCCGATGGCGCTAGCCACGGGCCCCCAACGGCAACGCCAGATACTTTGGCCACAAACCTGTTAGCGGAACGGCGCGAGCCGTCCGGTTTGACCGTCAAAGACCGGAGGGCTCGCGCCCTACCGCTAACAAAAAACACCCCGGCCGGTGTCAAAGTAAGTGGCATCGGACTCGCGTCGTGCCGCTCATTCGATCGTCGTTTCCTTGGCGTTGGGGCCCGTAGGCTAGCGCCAAACGGCTGATCATCGTTTGACATCCGTTCGCCTTTCCCCCCACGCTGTGCCATGCCGGAACCCGTTGCATCCAAGCGAATCCTGTTGGCCGTCGGTGGCGGGATCGCCGCCTACAAGGCCGCCATCTTGTGCAGCCGGCTGGCCCAAGCCGGCCACCGGGTGCAAACGGTGATGACGCGTTCGGCGACCGAGTTCCTGGGTCCGCCCACCCTGGCGGCGTTGTCTGGGCGGACGGTTGGCCTGGACGGTTTTGACGCCAAACATCCGCTCGGATCGCACATCGAACTGGCCCTCGACCTGGATCTGATGATCGTGGCGCCGGCGACGGCCAATTTGATCGCCAAGTTTTCTCAAGGCATTGCCGATGATCTGGTCAGCACGCTGTATCTGCAAAACACCGCTCCGGTCCTGATTGCGCCGGCGATGAGCGACCCAATGTGGAACAAACCGTCCGTCGGCCGCAACGTTGCCCAGCTGACCGCCGATGGCTGCCAGCTGATCGGCCCCGAATCGGGATGGTTGTCCTGTCGCGTCAAAGGGGTCGGACGGATGAGTGACCCGGAAGCGATTTTCCAGCGAGCGTTGGAAATCTTGGCCGCGTAGGATCGACGTTGAAAGCGATTGCGATGACAATGCTCGCCAATCCAGCTCACCGTTCTCATCGAATCGCGTCTCATGCCTTTATTCGTTTTTGGTCATCGTAACCCCGACACCGACGCGATCTGTGCGGCAATCGCCTACGCGGATTTCTTGCGTCGAACGACACGTCCCGATGCAATCGCGGCGAGTTGCGGACCGCCCAACCAGCGGACCGAGTACGCACTCAAAATCGCCAAGTTATCGGCGCCGCGGATCGTGATGGACGTGCATCCCCTGGTCGAGGACGTCTGCCAAACCGATGTCACGCTGGCCCATCGCGACGAAGTGTTTTACGACGTCTATCGGCGAATGGACGAGCGTGGGTTGCGGAGCATTCCCGTGGTCGAACCGGACGGCAAGCTGTCCGGGATCGTCTCGCTGCTGGATATCTTGGAACTGGTGCTCAACAGCGGCGTCGATCCGCTCAAGGCACGTCAGGTACGCACCAACCTCAGCAAAATCGCCTCGGTGCTCGGCGGGACGTTCCAGCATGCGGTCAACCCGGACGTGGACGAGGACTTGATCGTCAGCGTGGGGGCGATGAGTGCCGGCGGGTTCACCGACCACATCAAACAATTCCCTGCCGAAAAATTGCTCGTCGTCAGCGGCGATCGCCCGACCGTGCAATTGCCGGCCCTCGAACTCGGCGTCCGCGCGTTGATCGTGACGGGCGGCTACCAGTTGTCCGATGGGTTGATGCAATTGGCCAGGGCGCGGGGGATCACCGTCCTGGGCAGCCCGTTCGATACCGCCACGACAACGATGCGAATCAAGTCGGCACAGCTGATCGGCGATGTGGTCGAAGAGGACTTCATTTGGCTGCCCGCGCGGATGCCCGTCACCGAGGCACGGGACAAAATCTTTCGGTCACCGCAAGCCGTGTTCCCCGTCTTGGAAGACGGGCAACTGGTCGGCGTGCTCAGCAAAAGTGACTTGGTCAATCCGCCCAAGACCGAACTGGTGCTGGTCGACCACAACGAACTGGGCCAAGCCGTCGCCGGCGCCGACGAGGCGCGGATCGTCGAGGTGCTGGACCATCACCGATTGGGCGGATCGCTGAAATCGACCGAGCCGATTCGTTTGACGATGGAGCCGGTCGGATCGACGTGCACCCTGGTTGCAAAAATGTATCGCCAGGCCGGCATGGACCCCGAGCCGGGGATCGCGGTCTGCATGGCATCCGGGATGATCAGCGACACGCTCTACCTGCGTTCACCGACGACCACCCCGACCGATCGCGAGATGCTGGAGTGGTTGCAGCAGTTTTGCCCGATGCCGCTGGAATCGTTCGCCGAAAACTTCTTCCAAGTCGGCTCAGCCCTCCGCACCTGCTCGCCCGGTCAAGTCGTCCGCGAGGATTGCAAACACTTTGAAGAATCCGGGCACGCCTTTTCCATTTCGCAAATCGAAGAGATCGGATTCGATCTGTTCTGGGAACGCAAAGACGAATTGTTCGGCGCGCTGGAAAGCATGGCGCAAGAACAAAAGCTCGACTTCAGCGCCCTGTTGGTCACCGACATTGTCAGCAACGGCAGCCTGTTGATGATGAGCAGTGAACCGCAAGGCTGGGAAGACATCAACTATCCCGAACTCGAAGACCGCCTCTACCAACTCGACGGCGTCGTCAGCCGCAAGAAGCAATTGCTGCCCCTGATCAGCAGCCTGATGGAATCGATCTGATCGGCGGCATCAGAAATTGAATTCACCGCCCAAATGCAGACCGTGGGCGAGGTAGTCCGACTGGATCCACTGAACGCGCGGTCGCAGCGCACCGGCCAGCGGATCCATTCCGGGCGGAACCAACCCGGGATTCACGTCCCGGTCGATTTGCTCGGACGCGCGAATCACGTTGGGCAGATACAGCACCGAGTAACCGATGTTCGCGTGCAACCGATCGGTCAATCGGATCCCCAATCGGACGCCCAACTCGGGCACCAACGAAAACTCATCGCGACTCCGCGTGCCGCTGTTGGTCCGCTGCGCCAGCAGTCCGCCGTCGTAGGTTTGGCTCGTCGCCTGATCATCGATGGTGGTGCTGCCGGAAACCCGCAGCGTTTGTTCGGTGTTCCCCAGGGCGACGCGCATCGACGTTTCCAACCAGGCTCGCTGAAGCAACATGCGATGCACGA
>NZ_JBFHKV010000557.1:0-5467 GCF_041595215.1 Stieleria sp.
CACCGCCCCAAACGATCAGCGTCTCGTCCAACATGCCGCGCTGTTTCAGATCCCGAACCAGGGCCGCGGTGCCTTGGTCTACCAATTCCGCCGTCTTGGCCACCCCCGCCTTGACGCCTCCGTGGTGGTCCCAGCCGCGATGATAAAGCTGAATGAATCGCACCCCGCGCTCGGCCAATCGGCGGGCGAGCAAACAATTGCTGGCGAACGAGCCGTCACCCGGTGTGCAGCCGTATTGGTCGATGACTTGTTGCGTCTCGCCGGACATGTCGGTCAACTCGGGCACCGAGGCCTGCATCCGGAACGCCATTTCATAACCGGCCAAGCGCGTCGCGATCTCGGGGTCGTTGAGCTCCTGGTTTCGAATCTGATTGATCCGCGAAACCGCATCGACAATGTCCCGCTGTTGGTCGCGGCCGACGCCCTCCGGATTGCCGACATAGTGGACCGGGTTTCCGCTGGCGTGCATCTGGACACCTTGGTAACGACTGGGCAAAAAACCCGAGTGCCACTGCCGCGAACTGATCGGCTGACTCTGCCCTCCGCCTTCACTGGTCAGCACGATGAACCCCGGCAGATCCTCCGTTTCGCTCCCCAGTCCGTACAGCACCCACGACCCCATTGAGGGGCGCCCACTGATCGCCGTCCCGGTATTAAAAAATGTGTGCGCCGGATCGTGGTTGATCTGTTCGGTGTGCATCGATTTGACGACGCACATCTCGTCGGCCAAGCCACTGATGTGTTTGAACACGTCAGAAATCATCAGTCCGCTTTCGCCGCGGGCGATGAACTTGTGCTGCGGGCCCATCACCTTCAGTTCTTTGCCCTGTAGCTGCGCGATCGGCTGGCCCGCAGTGATCGACTCCGGCATCGGCTTGCCGTCCATCTCCGCCAGCACCGGTTTGTAGTCGAACGTTTCCAAATGGCTGGGCCCGCCGGCCATGCACAGATGGATCACGCGTTTGATCCGCGGCGCGTGGTGCGGGCGGGCCAGAACGCCTTCGAATGCGCTCACGCCGGACGACGCCGCGGACGACGACGAAACCGCACCCGCCAAATCGGATTTCAGCAACGATGCCAACGCGACCGAACCGATTCCGGTGCGGCGCAGAAACGTCCGCCGTGCGAGTCGCTGGTGGAGAGAATGGAATTCAGGATTCATCGCGGTCTCAGTAGCGCGTAATGGTTTCGTGAAGATTCAAGATCACGCGGGCAACACTCGTCCAGGCGGCCAATTCAGCCACATCCAAATCGCTAGGCACCGGTGCTTCGCCGTGGGCGATCAGTTTCCCCGCTTCGTCGACGTTGGACTGGTAATGTTCCAGGTGATTTTGGAACACGGCGCGCAACGGATCAGCGATCTGTGCAGTCACGGGGCGTGAGACGGCATTCTGGTAGGCCCATTGCAGTCGTTGGTCGACGTCTTGGCCGCCTTCACGCATGATGCGTTCGGCATACACGCGCGCCGCTTCGACGAAGGTCGGGTCGTTGAGCAATACTAATGCCTGCAGCGGCGTGTTGGACCGTGACCGCTTTGCCGTGCACTCTTCGCGACTTGGCGCGTCAAAGGCTTTGAGCATCGGGTGCAGGAACGTGCGTTGCCAGTGCGTGTACAGCCCGCGACGGTATTGGTTCGAGCCTCCGTCAGCGACGTACGTGCGGCGCGGGAAATTTAGTTGTGCGTAATAGCCCGCCGGTTGGTACGGTCGGACGCTCGGCCCGCCGATGGTTTCGACCAACAGGCCGCTGATCGCGAGCGCCCCGTCACGGACCACTTCCGCGTCCACGGTGAAACGCCCCTGACGGGCAAACAGATCGTTGTAGGGATCGCGTTGTGCAAGTTCCGTCGTCGGCGTTGAGGAACGCCGATACGCTTGGCTCATCGCGATCGAACGCATCACATGTTTGACGTCCCAGCCCGACTGGATGAAATCGATCGCCAAGGCGTCCAACAGATCCGGATACGACGGATAGGTCCCTTGGCCGCCAAAGTCATCGACGCTGGCACAGATCCCCCGTCCAAACAACAGGCTCCACAAGCGGTTGACCATCGTTCGGGCGGTCAGTGGGTTGTCCTCGCGGCACAGCCAGTTGGCCAAATCAAGCCGCGTCGGTCGCGCATCGCCGGTGTCCAATGTTCCCAAAAACGCCGGGATCGCCGGGCTGACGACGTCGCCGGAATCGTCCATCCAGTTGCCGCGCGGCAAGACGCGGATCGTTCGCGGGGTGACGCTCCGCGAGACGACGGTTTCGGGAGCCGTTTCGTACTTTGCCTTGCGGCGGGTTTCCAATTCCCGAATCTGGTTTTGCAGCGACACCATCTCCTCGGATTCCGCGATGTAGTAATCAGTGATCGTCCGACGCTGTTGATCCGACCGCTGGTCTTGGTCGACACGCAAGGCTTCGGCGACGTCGGTCGGAATACCGCCGGCGGTGATCACGCCGCAATCGTCCCAGTGAACCATCCCGCCGAATTGGGTGAACGCCATCCCTTTGACCTTCGCCCCTGCAGCCAGTCCGACTTCCTCGGCGGTCGCTTCCAGCCGCACCCATTGGCCGGTCGCGGGAAGCACTCCGCCACGCCGATAGCCCGCATAGCTCTCCTTCTGTCGACCATACGTGATGTCATCGCTGCCCCAGACTTTGCGGTGCGTCCAATCGCCGTCGTTGAACTGCAACATGATCGCCGACGGCGGGTCTTTGGGATCCAGATAGACCCAACAGAAAAATCGAGCGTCTTTTGTGACGCCAAAGGGCTGCTTGGCGTCGTCGAACAGGTGTTGCGTCAGACCCTCACTCTGCTGTTTTCGCGACGTCGCACCGCGATGAACCGGCGCGTCATCCTGGGCCACAAAACGCCATTCGCCGCTCTGATTGGCCTCCATTGAAAGCGCATCGTCGATCCAAATCGTTTCAATTTCTTGCTGGTCATCGATCCGGTCGATCACGTCGGCTTCCCATTGGTCCTGGGCCGCGATCAGCGATTGCCGCAGCGGTTCGATTTCTGCTCGGAGTGCACCGATTTGGCGATCCATCTCCGCCAGTTCTGTCTGCAGCCTTTCACCGGGGACGCGGATCATCGGTGGTCGGCTCCGCGCCCCATAGACGCCGCGTTCGTCCAGGTCGGCGAAAAATGCTCCCAGCGAGTAGAAGTCGCGTGTCGTGTAGGGGTCGTACTTGTGGTCGTGGCATTGGGCACAGCCCATCGTCGCGCCCATGAAGACTTGCGAAACATTTCGAACGCGGTCGGCAAAGTAGATCGCCAAATACTCTTTCGCCTGCGATCCACCTTCTTCGGTCGTTTGGTTCAGCCGGTTGTATCCCGATGCCACTTGTTGATCGAGTGTCGCCTCGGGAAGCAGGTCACCGGCGAGTTGTTCGCGGACGAAACGGTCATACGGCATGTTGTCGTTGAAGGCGTTGATCACGTAATCACGATAAGGCGATTGCGACACATTTTGGTCGCCGTGGTATCCGACGGTGTCGGCGTAACGCACCAGATCCAACCAATAGATCGCCATCCGTTCGCCGAAGCGAGGTGAATTCAACAGTCGGTCGACCAGATCCGCATAGGCATCGGTTGATTCATCGTTGACGAACGCCTGGACTTCTTCGGCCGTCGGCGGCATGCCCGTCAAATCGTACGACAGGCGACGAATCAACGTGACCCGGTCGGCTTGCCCGGTCGGCTCGACGCCTTCGTCGGCCAGTCGTGCCGCAATCTTGTGATCGATCAACTGAGTCGCATTGCTCGGCGCGACCGGTTCCGCCGATTCGATCCGGTGCATCGGTTCATAAGCCCAGTGGGCTTCGTAGGACGCACCCTCGGCGATCCAGCGGACCAGCACGTCACGCTCGGCATCGGTCAGACTCTTGTGCGACGACGGCGGCGGCATCACCTCGTCGTCATCGGTCGAAAAAATCCGCCGAATCACTTCACTCTCATCCGGCGACCCCGGAACGATCGCTCCGGTCGATGCATCGGTGGCTTCGTCGGGCAGATCGAGTCGCAATCCTCCTTCGACCGTTTGAGCATCCGGGCCGTGACAGGCAAAACACTTGTCACTCAGGATCGAGCGGACATCGCGATTGAACCGAATCGGGCGGTCCGCGGCGTGGGAATCTGTGGCTGCCACGAAGCCAAGGGCGACGGAAACGCTGGCAGCAAGAACGCGAAGGGCGGCGATCTGAAAACGATGCATGGGGGGAGTTCGGCCAAACAGCCGAAGGTCTTGGGAGGCGAGGCGAGATCGATCGGAAGGTTACAATACTCGGGACGCTGCGACACATCCCATGGCGGGAACCACCATTTTATGCCCGACGAAGTGACATCACAGGCAACAACCGGCATCTTTCACCGAATCTTTCGAACAATCGGGATTTGCTTGGCGATTGCTGCCAGTTTGCTCTGTTTTCCGCACTGGCTGCCCTGGATGATCGCCTGTTGGATCCTTTGGCACGCCGTCGCGGTCTACAGGGGATCGCCCGGGTATTGGCCCCTGTTCGCCTGCACGCTGATCCTCGCCATTCGTCTCGTCCCGCGTACTCCGGCGATGCTGCTGTTGGCACTCTCGATGGTGATGCTGGGCATTTGGCGATTCCGGCTGCGGTCACAGTCGACGCCTGCCAGGGGACTGCTTCAGACCAGTCCTGTCGCGCTGTTGGTGTTGATGTGGGCATGGATGTGGGTGGAATACCGACGCAGTGCAACCTGTGATCATGAATTGGCATTCCACCCCGGACGCCCGATCGTCTGCATCGGCGACAGTTTGACTCAGGGGATGATTCCCGATCGCGGCTATCCCGGCCAGTTGGAACAACGGATACGCGTCCCGGTGATCAATTTAGGCGCGTCCGGGATCGCGACCGGCCCGGCGATCGGAATCTTGGAACGATCGATGGTGCATCACCCACAAGCCGTCATCATTGAACTCGGCGGTCACGATTTCCTGAGATGGCACTCTCGAGCGAGCACGAAGGCCAATTTGACGAAAATGATCCAGCTTTGCCGTGCCAACGATTGTGAACCCGTCCTGATGGAAATCCCGCGCGGGTTTATGATCGATCCCTACGCCAGTCTGGAACGCGAGCTGGCTTACGAATTCGACCTGCAATTGATCGACGATCGCTGGCTGCGGCACGTCGTCTTGATGAGTCCGGCGGCGCCGCCGGGGATGTGGTTCAAAGACGCGCAGCTGAGCGACGATGGGATTCATAGCAATCCCCGAGGCAGCGGGGCGATCGCCGAGTTTGTCACAGATGCCCTCGTCGATCTCTACGGCGACCAAATTCTCAAGAAGTGATGCAAGTCGCTGGTGTGCAGGCTTTAGCCGCCCTGATTCGCTGCTCCGCAGCGAGTGGGATGCGCCTGAAGGCTGGACACCAACACGCGCTGGTGTGCAGGCTTTAGCCGCCGGTTTCGCTGCTTTGCAGCGAGTGGGATGCGCCTGAAGGCTGGACACCAACA
>NZ_JBFHKV010000558.1:0-5463 GCF_041595215.1 Stieleria sp.
GACGAGTCCGTGCCGAGATGCCGATTACGGAGGACTCGTCGCCTCGTCCACTACCCGAAAATTGAGCTGCTTGTCCACTACCCGAAAATTGAGCTGCGATAGACCACTAGTCAGTCAAGAGTGCGTCGGCGGCAATGATGCTGAAGGCTTGCTGGCGGGCAAACCTTTGGACGTTTGCGCGGAGTGTTTCCCCCGACATCAGCCGAATGATGGGATCTCGGGTCGGGCCGGAGATTTCGAGGACAAACGTTCGATCGCTCAAGAGTCGATTCACCGATCGGAGTGGCAGAAAGTCGGTAAAGGTGGGGGTGTTGATTCGCGACAACAGTAGGTTTTGTGCTTGAAAGTTGCCGGTCGAAATGATCGTGTTGACGTGAAGTCGACGATCGAGCAAGCCGGCACTTCCCTGGGCGGCCACATGGACGCGATCGGATGTCATCAGAACGGATTCCAGCAGGATGATCCCTTTTCGGATGCGGCCCACGGCCTCGCCTTGCTCGAACCGAGTCCCGATCAACGACGTGGCTCCCAGCAGGGACCCCGCCGACGCCAATCCAGGCACGGCGGTGGCATCGGTCCCACCGAGTTGCAAACGAAACTGACCATTCAAATCCCGAGCGTCTCGAATGTAGTTGCCGTCCAAGTGCAACGTGCCGGTGACGTCACCCCGGCCGATCGTTCGTGTTCCGACGTAGGTACGCAGCAACGATTCAAAGTCGACATGGTTGATCCGCCAGTCGCTGTCCAGGTGGGTGCCCTTCTGCCCCGCTCCGGCCGAACGGAGCGACAAACCTCCGGTGAGCCGTCCCCTGGCCAACGTGGATTGCACGAGCGGAAATTTTGCTTGCCAGTTTCCCAGGCCCGTGTCATACGTCACCACCATCGGGCTATGCGCGTCACCGACTGGAATACCGAATGTCAATCCTTTTTCGACCTGCACCGAACCGGACAGACGCACCGAGTCAATGAAATTGTCGCCGTTGCCCGTCACCGTTGCGCGTCCGGACACGATTCCACCGACCCATTGGTCGCCTTGTGGGTGAATGGGCAACAGAATTCTGTTGCCCCTTGCCCGAGTCAGTCTCGCAGTGATCAACTTCACGCCCGGACCGATCGCCCATTCGCCTTTCGCATCCAACTGGCCACCTCCGTAGGTGCCGCGGGCCGACCGAATGACGATGGAATCGTTGGTGACTGTGAGATTAAGTCGCAGCGAGCGGGCGATCAGGACGCCGTCGGCGGTCACACCATCCAAGTGGATCAGGAGATTCGCCGCGGGGTCACCGACGAGAGACGTCGGCGTCACCGTCGCATCGACACGTCCGTCAAATCGAGGACGCTGCAACGTGGTCAGTAACAGAAGGTTTCGCAGCGAGAGTTTTTCGACTTTGAAATCAGTGAACCGCAATTTCGACGGAATTTGGTTCCAACGGGTTGTGGCGTCCAAGGGTGCATCACTGCGAACATTAATCGTTCCGCCCAACAGCGTCCCTTCGACGTTTAAATCGAGCGTATCGCGTTGGACCGACAGACGCACGTCCGCGGAGCCGAGTGTTTCTTCGCCAAGCTTCAATGCGGCGATGTTGATCGCCATCGATCCCTGGTGTTCACTCGGTTGCAGAACCTTTGCGGCCGGGACACTCCACTGCACTTGTCCGGAGGTCTCCAGGGAGAGTTTGGGACGCCGTGGCAGTGCCTTGATCGGAATCGCGATTTCGGGATTGATGTTTTCCCAGCGTAGGTCCAAGGAGTGATCGAGTTGATCGTTTCTGGCAATTTGTCCTTCCCCGGAGATCGTGCCTCCGAACAGACTTCCGTTGAGCCGACTGAAGCGGGCAAACTCGGGCGTGGTTTCGAAGTCCGCATCAAGCGACCGGATGATCAAATCGGGGCGAAGGCTTGGATCATCGGTTGCAGAGTCGGGCAGGGTTCGGGGCGCGAGGTTGATGTGATTGCGTGTGAGACGGATGTCATGTTCCAAGATGCCGAGTTGCACGCCGCCGAGTGATACCGAGGGCGACGCGAGGGCCAATTCAACGTCCAGCTCATCGATCGTTGTGGCCGGGCCGATCGTGCCGACCAGACGGCCTCGGGCATCGAGTTTGCCCTGTACGATCGATTCCGCATCCGAGATGAACAGTCCAAACAAGTCTTCCATGGGAAGGTCGTTGGCGGTCAGATTCGATTCGAAATACGTGGAACGCTCGAACCGCAGCTTGGCGTCGGCATCGAGGAACAGTTCGGGGCGATCGCTCGATTCGATCCGCAGGCTGGGCAGATCCAGCTGTCCGTTCTGCCAACTGAATTGCTTGGCTGACAAGCTAAATCGGATCGAGGAATCACGTCGCAGGTTCTCAGCAGACAGGTCGCCACTGACGCTCAACGTTTCCGGTTGATTGAGCTGGTCGACTTGTCCCCGCACCGAAACGTTTGCGGTGACCGAGCCTTGGGGGACCCCGTCGGTCTCGGCGAACCCCAACCGCGAGATCAACGTCGCGATCGGGCCGATGCGGAGGTTGGTGGTTTTGACATCGGCGCTAAAGCTGCCCCGCGGCAACAGTTCAGCCGAAGCGGAGCCGGCAATCGAACCGGCGGTGGGCAGCGCATTTCCGCTGGCATCGAGTTGCTCGACGGCACGTAGCGTGTCCAGATCCAAACGGCCGTCGGCATACGTCACCTCGGCGCGAAACACTTCGAAACGGATCTGGTCGGCGACCAGATCGCGGATCGAAAGCGATCCTTCCAAACGATAGGCCTTGCCGGTGCGGAGTGCATTGAGCGGAACGCCGACTTCGAACTCCACCGTCGCCAGACCGTCGACTTTGATCGGCAGCCCCAGGCCGATCGTGCGCAGCTTGTTGGCCAAGTCACCGACGGCGATGTCCTTGAGCGACCAGTTGGTGGTCCAATAACGATAGGGGCTTTCAACCGGTTGGGCCGCAGCGGGTTGGACGGCCGCCGGTTTGGCCGGCGCGGGCTGAACGGGAGCAGGTTGAATGGGAGCCGGCTGGGCTGGTCCCGGAGCGGTTTGCTGGGGCTGCAGCGTCTGCTGGGCCTGAAGAGGCGACGCGGTGGTCGCACCGATCAGCAACGCGCCGACCAGAAGCGCAGCGAACAGAAGTGGGGGCATGAGGGTTGCGTTGCGGATCATCATTTCGGGATACTCAATCGCCATCCTGTTGGCTAGGCCAATCCAATCGGACACTTGTGCGTGGACGCACACCCGAGACGCATTGTCGCAGCGCCACCGCTACTATTGCAGGGTGACAACCGTTCGACATCGCAACCTCGGGGCATTTCGAAATTGCGAAAGCCCAACGGGAAAGCCCAGCGAATCGACGGGGCGGCCCCCATCGACTCGGCGCCGACCGTTGCTGACGGCACGGAGATTGCTCGCATGAAATCATGGGAAAACGGTTCGTCGGCGCTGGCATTCGAACCCTGTGTAAAACTTGAGCCAAAGGGATTTGACGATGACACGATTGACCATTGTACTCCTGTTCGCATTGATACCGTCGTTCAGTTGGGGGGTCGGACCCCAGGATCCAGCGAAGACGCCGGGGGACGGAGCGGCAGTTGAGCAGGGCGATGCCAAGACAGAGACCGAGTCGACGACGATGAGTGTCTGGATGGAGAAGAAGCTGAAGCATTCCCAGGCGATCCTGCGAGGGTTGGCGATGGGAGACTTTGAGGATGTGAAATACAACGCCGGTCGCTTGAAATTGCTCAATCGTGTCGAGGGATTTGTCCGTCGTCGGCATCCCAGTTACCGCGTGCATGTCAATACGTTCAGCCGGGTCAGTGCGGAAATTGAGCGTCAGGCCGAAAGGAAGAACATTGAAGGGGCGACGCTGGCGTTCAACCAATTGACCGTCAGCTGTGTCGAATGCCACCAGTCGCTGCGAAACGGTGACTCGGAGGACACCGAAACGCCCAATATCGGCGATTTGGACGAGTAGAATTTGGAAAACGGCGATTTGGACGCGGATCGATTGAAAGCGGCGTCGCCGAGTGTGACGTATTCGCACACTCGATCTGGCGACGTAAATTCAGCCGCACTTGGACGCCACATCGCGGAGTTCGGCACCGATTTTGCAGCCCTCCTGACGTGCTTTCTCGGGTTTCATTCCGAGCGTGCGAGCACCCAACAACGTGGGAGATTCCAATGGGCACCAAGAGGACGTCAGAACTCTGCCAGCTCTTCGAGGACTGGAAGGCGGAAGACCGCAAGCTGGCCGAGTGTGTGGATGAAATCCGCGATTGGATGTCGGAAGTCAATCAACTGGGGGTTCCCCATTTCGGCGAGACCGCGTCGCGGTTGCAGCCCTTGCGTGAGTGTTTGTTGCAGCATTTTGACCGCGAAGACGAAATGTTGGCAAAGTTGGAAGAGCTGTATCCGGCCGCATCCCCCGAAGTCAGCGCATTCAAGCGACAGACGGCTGCGGATCATCGGCTGTTACTGGGCCGGTTGGACGAATTGCATGTCCGACTCAAGCAATTGGACCCTCCGTTCAAGACATGGACCGACGCGATGGATGAAGTCGATGTCTTTTTCGAAACGATGGACCAGCACGAACGCAGCGAAGCCGATCGTGTCAGCATGTTGATCCCCGGGGGAGCGTGACGCAGGGGATGGTATGATCGGCAGACCGCAACGGTCTCGTTTTCGAAGACCGATTCGAGTCTTGGCAAGACGAGGACGGATTGCCCATCGGTCCGAAGCTTGCCGCGTCATTTTCTGCCACGCGTCATTATTAAACGTCAATTCGAGTGTTGGGAGAGCCAGACGATGATTTCAAAATCCACACACGAGTTGCGCGTGGCCGACGTGATGTCGGGCAGCGTGAAGTCGGTGGCGTCAGAGACCCCGATCGGCAAAGTGCTGGAGATCATGGAAGACAATCATGTTCACGCCTTGCCGATCGTCGACCAGGACCAGTGTGTGGGAATTGTCACGGCGACCGACTTGGTGCGGCTGATTCGCGAGACCAACGCGGCGCTGCGGAGTGGCTATCCGCACTATGAAGATTGTTTGTGGGCGGTGGATCTGGCGCATCGGAAGCTGGATCAGCAACCGATTCGGGAGATCATGAGCGTGTCGGTGGAGAAGGTTGCGCCGGACACGCCGCTGTGCGACGCGGCCAAGCGATTATCGAGCTGTTCGCGTCATCATCTGGTCGTAGAAGAGGACGGTAAACTGGTCGGGTTCCTTTCGTCCTGGGATGTCGCCGCGGCGTTCTGTTAACCAGCGTGGGGTGAGCATCCTGCTTGCCGTGAAGCGTCGTTTCTCTGGGTTTAGGCCTTAGATCGCTGAGTCAAGACAAACGAAGAGGCCCGGACGCTGGCGCGAACCGGCTGATATCAAACGGCCGATCACCGTTCGACTCCCTATTGGTCTATCGCAGCTCAATTTTCGGGTAGTGGACGAGGCGACGAGTCCTCTGCCAAAATGCCGACTACGGA
>NZ_JBFHKV010000559.1:0-5448 GCF_041595215.1 Stieleria sp.
ATCAAGTCGATCGGAGAATACGTCGCCCCGCATTGGCAATTGTCCCCCGGTTGGTTCTTGTGACCGCTGACCGGACAGGTTCCACGAACGAAGCGATCGGCCAAAAACGTCTCCGCTTCGGGGTCGTAAAGCTGTTGGATGCTCTTTTCGGTGACCAGATCGGCGTCGCGGAGGGCTTGCCAAAACAGGTGACAAAGCTCCCGATTGGCGTCGCTGTTGGTGCTGCCGTAGTGGTCAAAGTCGACGTGAAAATCGGCGAAATCGCGTTGGTGCTGAGCGCTCATGTCGGCGATCAGTTCCTCTTCGCTGCGGCCTTCCTTTTTCGCGCGGATCATGATCGCGGTGCCGTGCGTGTCGTCGGCGCAGATGTAGACGCAGCGATTGCCGATCAGACGCTGAAAACGCACCCAAATATCCGTTTGAATGTATTCCACCAGGTGGCCGATGTGGATCGGCCCGTTGGCGTACGGTAGGGCGCTGGTGACCAAGATGCGTCGGGTCATGATTTGAATAATGGGCGTGTCGAAACGGGGGGATTCAGGGGCGGATTGTACAGATCGTCGTGAAACACGTAATCCCGAATGTTTCACAGGGTTTCCCAGGGGGAAGGGTTTCGTTTGGGGTTGTCGCCACGGCGGCCGATTTCGGAAAGTCCCTTTGTCGTCAGTTTGTCTCAAGTGAGAACTCACTTGTGACGGGGGACGACAACCATTCGGCTGAAGGATCGGCCGATCCGGGCACTTGTCTAGGGAGAGACACTTTGAACACGCATTTGTTCGGCCGGCTATACCCGGCCATCGTTTCGGCGTTTGTACTGGCCACCGTGACCGTCGCGAACGCCTCGGCAGCCAACAGCGTGCTCCTGGCGTTTTCCTCGGACCATTGCGGTCATTGCCAAGCCATGGTGCCGACGCTGCGGCAACTGGAGCAACGTGGAACGCCGATCCGGCACGTCAACGTCAATGCGGAGCCCGAATTGGCGCGACGCCACGGCATTCGTCAAGTGCCGACCTACGTCGTGCTGTCGGCCGGCCGCGAATTGACGCGTTTGGTCGGAACGCAGTCCGCGCAAAGCCTGCAGCAAGCGTTGGCGATTGACCCGGCCGGC
Source organism: Stieleria sp. (assembly GCF_041595215.1). Lineage (NCBI taxonomy): Bacteria > Pseudomonadati > Planctomycetota > Planctomycetia > Pirellulales > Pirellulaceae > Stieleria > Stieleria sp. The sequence continues at coordinate 1,109 of NZ_JBFHKV010000559.1, forward strand.
CCGCTGTTTCAAACCAAAGCCAATCTCCACAGCCAAACGGGCCCGGACGCGGCCCAGGCCCGCCGCGCCGCCGCACCCTCCGCTCCCATCAGCGACGCCCGTGGCGAAGCGATGCCCAGTCTGACGATGGCCGACGCCGTCGAACGCGCTCGAGCCGCGACGGTGCGACTGAAGGTCCACGACGGCAACGGGTTCGGGGTCGGGACCGGAACGATCATTGATCGACACGGCGACGAAGCCCTGGTGCTGACCTGCGGTCACCTGTTCCGTGAAACCAAACTGCAATCCAAAGTCGAAGTCGAACTGTTTGTCGCCGGGCAAGTCAAAACGGTCCCCGGCCAAGTCATCGACTATGACGCCGACAACCGTGATATCGCTCTGGTCGTGATGCGGCCGGGATTCGACGTCCAACCGATCCAGATCGCTAACCCCGACAACCCGCCCCAGACCGGTCAAACCGCGTTCAGCTTCGGCTGCGACCACGGCGACGATCCCTCACGCCGCGACACCGCCATCACCGGAATCAACAAGTACAACCAACATGTGGGCGCCTCGAACATCGAAATCGCTGGTGCCCCGGTCGACGGGCGCAGCGGCGGCGGACTGTTCGACGCCATGGGCCAACTGATCGGTGTCTGCAACGCCGCCGACTACAAGGGTGATGTGGGGATCTACACCGGACCGGGAAGCGTCAAATGGCAACTCGATCGCGTGCAACTGGCTCACCTCTACCAAACCCAGCCCCCGGCACCGGTGACCGTGCCGTCGCGACGAGCGAACGGCCAGCCCGGCCAGCCCCAGACCCGATTGGCCTCGCTCAACGCTCCTCAACAACCCTCGCCGAGCCACCCACGCGCCAGCCAACCCGCCGCGACGGAAATGATCGTCATCATCCGCGATCCGAACGCCCCGGGAGGGCAACGCGTGATGAACATCCAGCAGCCGACAGCTGAACTGATGGAAGTGATCAGCCGCCACGCTCGGTAACAGGCGTCTCCTGATGGAGGGTAAGAAGATTCTGGAGGTAGGAAAATGAGTTCGGCCGAACAACGACAACCTCTTCCTACGACAATCAATCTTCTTGCCCCATCATTTTCTTACCCCCTCTCCACCTCCTATGACTGCTAGCAATTCGTTTCGACGCTGCTGTTTGCCGCTCGCTGCTGCGCTGGCATGCGTACTGGTGGGCAGCGGAGCCGTGCAGGCACAGCTTGACGATGGGGACGAGATTGTCGAACTCAACTTATCGGGGACCGTCCGGGTCACGACGTTGTTGGATTTGATGAGCAAGCAGTTGGGGATCCGGTTCTTGCACGCCGCGGACATCGCCCGCCGTGACGTGACGGTTTACACGCCGGCCAAACTGCCCAAGAAAGTGTTGCCGACGTTGTTGGGCAGCCTGCTTCGCGAAGCCAACTTGGCCGTCGTCGATTCCGAAGTCCCGGGTTGGAAACGCGTCGTCGACATCGCCGACATCGTCAGCAGCGCGCCGGCCGGTGACGCCGCGGAAATCTCGCGTCGCAACGGCCCCGCCGCCGCCGTGACTCAGGTGTTGCCGGTCAAACACATTGACATCACCACCGCATCAACGTCACTGAAACCCTTTCTCAGCAAGACGGGATCCAACATCGTCGCACTCGGCGATCAAGGCATCTTGATCGTGTCCGGTTATGCCGCCGACGTGCGGTTGGTCGCGGAGCTGTTGGCGATGATCGATCGCCCCGACGCCGAGGGAACGATCGAGTTCTACCAGACGCGGCGTCGACCGCCATCGATGTTGATCGAACAATACGAAACGATCCAACCATCCGACACCACCACGAAAGCTGCCTCGGACAACAAACTAAAACTGTTGGTCGACAAGACCGGCCGTCGCGTGATCGTGGCAGGTCGCAAAGATTTAGTTGCTGCGGCGATCGGGTTACTGGAACGACTGGATTCCGGCACGGAGTTTTTGACTCGCGTTTATCGGCTGGAATACATCGGCGCATCGCGACTGGACAATCTGATTCGAGGGTTCGTCGAGATGCCCGGTGAAGGGAATCGGCGGACCGAGTCGAGATCGATTGAAACGACGATCGACGAAGAAGGCAACTTGTTGGTCGTGCGTGCCGGCGCGGAAGTTCATCAACAGATCGAAACCTTGCTCAAGGAACTCGACCAGCCGGTGGATTCCGACGAGAGTCCGATTCGGTTTTATAAGCTCAAGAACGCGACTGCGATGGAGGTGCTGTACTCGCTGCTGGCACTTCAAGAGGCCGCCGGCAGCGGCGTTGCCCAAGCCGGCGGACTGGGCGCGGGAGCGTTCGGCACGCTCGGCGGCGCGAACATGGGTGGCATCAGCCCCGCGATGGGCTTTGGCGGCAACCCGATGGGTGCTGCCGGGGCCGGCGTGAACAGCATGTTTCAAGGCGGTCGATCACGGGCGCAACAACGACTCGACGAACTCGGTGGCGGATCATTCGGCGTGGCGGGTCAAAACTTGAGCAACAACATGACCTCCAGCCGGGTCCCCAATCAGAACGCCGCACTCGGTTCGATGGCCGGTATCGGTGCCGGAGGATTCGGCGGTGGCGGCTATGGAGCGGGCGGTGGCGCCGCAGTGGCCACGTTGCCCGGCGGCGCGCGAGTGTCGGCCGATGTTGCGACCAACAGCCTGATCGTGTTCGCGCCTTCGAACGTTCAGTCGCTGTACGAAAAACTGATTCGGTCGCTCGACCAACGCCGTCCGCAAGTATTAATTCAAGCCGACATCTTGGCGATCGACACGAGCGACAATTTCTCGCTTGGCGTGGAAATCAGCGGCAGCGATCGCGAGGGATCCAAACGGCTGTTTGAATTCACCTCGTTCGGACTCAGTGAAGTCGACCCGACCACCGGCGCCCTGTCGATCAATCCCTCACTGGGTTTCAACGGCGTCTTGGTGGACCCGGAAGTCGCTGATGTGATCGTCCAGGCGCTCAGCCGACACCGGCGCGGCCGCGTGTTGTCCTCGCCGAAGGTCTTGGTCAACGACAACCAAACCGGAACGCTGAACAGTATTTCCAGCATCCCGTTCCAGGCATTCAGCCAGGGTGAAACGACCACGCTGACGGGCCTGGGCGGCAACCAGGAAGCTGGCACGACGATTTCCGTCACGCCACACATCAACGAAGACGATCATCTGCAATTGGAATTCGATGTCGAATTCAGCACCTTCATCGGTACGGCCAGCGATAATTTGCCGCCGCCGAGACAAATCGATCGGGTCGGCAGTGTCGTCACGATTCCCGATGGCAAGACGATCGTCGTGGGGGGGCTGAAGCGAACCCTCGAAGGCAACTCATTCACCGGCGTCCCCTGGTTGGAAAAGATTCCTGTGATCCGTGATCTGACCAGCTTGCGGAGCGAAGAACAGACGACGACTTCGTTCTTTCTGTTCATTCGTCCCCGAATCCTCCGCGACTCGCAATTCCGGGATTTGCAATTCCTGTCCGACCTCGAAACCCAAGACGCACAGCTGCCGGCCGACTATCCTGTTAGCAGGCCCTTGCTGGTTCCCTGCCCGACGCCCGCTGGATTGGATCCGATCGGTTCGGAACACTTGTTGCCGCCGATGCACCAGAGCGATCCGATGGACGAGTACGAGGTGATCGGCCAACCGCAGGTGGTCTATCCGTCGCCATAGCACGAACAAACGCCATGTCCGATCACGAATCTGCCGCCGAAGCCTACCGCCGCAAGATCGCCTGGCAGCGGACGCCCGAAGAGAACATGCGTTTGTTTGTCCAATTGCAACGGCAAGCGTTCGAAGTCTTGGAAGCGTGTCCCGACGCCATGGACCACTTCATCCGTCGCAACCACCGCAAGCGCCGGCAATCGGAGGTGGACAAGTTGCTTCGACGTCACGGGATCTCTCGCCCCCCTTCGCGTCCATGACCGCTCGCCCGTTCGCCCTGATCGAATTGCTGCTCGAACATTCGGTTCCGTTGGTCATCATCGGAGGACACGCGGTCAACAGCTACGGTTACGCTCGCGCGACGGAAGTTACGGATATCATCTTCGATCGAACCGAATCATCCGAGCAGGCTTTGTATTCGGCACTGTCAAAGATCAACGCGTTTTGGATCAGCGATGACATCGACCCGGTGACGCGTCTGGAGAAAACGGTCCAAGTCGATCTCCAGTACATCCGGTCGCATCGACTCATGATGCTGGGAACGGACTTGGGCTACCTCGACATTTTCGATTATCTCCCCGGCGTTGACGATGAGCCGACGTCCGTCGCATTCGAGGACGTTCATGTCGTCGGCGGGTTGCCCTACGTTTCATTGCGTTTGTTGCGAAAGATGAAACGCGCG
>NZ_JBFHKV010000560.1:0-5432 GCF_041595215.1 Stieleria sp.
GCCACTGGACCCACCGGTCGCCTTGGAAACGAACGCGACTGCCGGGTGGCGGGATCGAATGGCATCGGCGTTGTCGCGGATCATGTCGCGGGTGGTGATCGGCAGGGATCTCAGATCATTTAAGGACGCGACGGCATCCACGTCGATTCCGTGATCCGCCCAGCGATCGCGATACCAGGCCGAGTGTGCGTTACAGTACGCCAGCAAGTCACGCAGTCGCCGCACTTGCAAGGCTGCGATTTGCTGCGGTGTCCACCACTGGCTGGTTTCCAATTCACGCCAGTGATCGAACGTTTTGCGACGTTTGAGTCCCGATTCGAACGCGGGCAGGATCCATTTTTGATAGGCCCAGTCAATCATCATGCTGCCTCGGCGGAGTAAAGGTTCTCGTAGGCATGCACCATTTTTCGAACGCAGAATTTGGCTTCGACACGGGCGCGTCCCTCGCTGCCGAACCGGCGGACGAGCAGTGGATCCTCATTCAATCGCTGAATCGCTCCGGCAATCGCGGCGGGATCACGCGGCGGGACCAGGATTCCGGTTTGCCCATCGGCGACGACTTCGGGATTGCCACCGACGTCGCAGGCGACGACCGGTAATCCGGTCGCCATCGCTTCGAGCAGCGTCAACGAGATGCCTTCGGTGACCGAAGGCAAGACGAACATGGACGCTTGCGCCAGCACCGCGGGGATGTCGTCGCGGATGCCATGGAAGCGGATCTGATCGCACAATTGCAACGATTGCGTGAGAGTTTCCAAACGGTGTCGTTCGCTGCCGTCACCGATGATGTCCAAGGCCAGTCGACAGTGGCGTTGTTTGGCGACGTGGATGGCCTGGATCAGTGAGGCAATGTCTTTTTCAGGACTCAGCCGCGCCACGACGACGGCCCGTCCGCGTGGTCGGTTGTGGACGAGCGTGAATCGTTCCAGGTCGACGCCGTTGAATATGGTGGCCGTTTTTGCCGCCGAGATGCCTTCTTCGATCGTCAGTCTTGCCCCGTCGTTGGACACGCTGACCACGTGGTCCACCCAGCGGGACAGGCCGCGAAAGAGTGTGGTCTGGCGACGCGAGCAATCGAAACGTTGACCGTGCCGAGTGTGGATGATGCGGGGCACGCCGGCAATCCTCGCCGCGGCGACTCCGTAAACATAGGCCGCGGTATTGTGGGTGTGGACGACGTCCGGCTTGATTCGACGAAACGTTTTGGCAAGTTGTGCAACGAGCCGGGGCTTCAGTCCTTCGCCCTTGTCCATCGCGATCACGGGCCAGCGATGCGACTCGATCTCCGATGCCAAATCGCCGCGCGACTGCAGCGAGACGAACGTCAACTCGTAACGCGAGCGATCGGCAAAGCGGGCGAATTCGACGAGTAGTTTTTCCATCCCGCCGACGTGTGTTCCGAGCGAGACGTGAACGACATGCTGTGCGATCATGCGGCTTCCTCGGCGAAGAACGGGAAGACACCGGGAGCAAGCGATTTGACATGCCGAGCGGGATTGCCTGCCACGATCGTGTCGGCCGGAACGTCTCTGGTCACGACCGCCCGCGCGCCAACGATTGCACGATCGCCGATGCGGACACCCTTCAAGACGATTGCCCCGTGGCCGATCCAAACGTCGTCACCGATCGAGACGGGAGAAACATTGTCCGAAGGCGTCGTCAATCCGTTTCGACGATCGTCCGCATCGATGGGATGCCCATCAAAGTCGCTGATGCGAACCCCTCCGGCGATCAAACAATGGTTGCCGATCGTGATGCCGCGGCCGACAATCATCGCGCAGTTGTGTCCGATGAATGTGCCGGTGCCGATGACCAGGGACGGTGAATCGCAGTGCCGCGAACTGAACGCAAACGATGGTTTTCCCGACAGCCTGACATCGTCGCCGATTGAAAGGTTTCCGCTGCCGACCAGATACGGCAACTGCTCCATGCGAAATCGTTTCCCGACGACATCGCATTGGCTGCGAAAGAGTGGTTCGTACCAAAAGAATCGGGCCGCCCAACCGATCAGCTCTCGCGCCGCGACGTGCATTCGGTACAGCGTGGCAAAGACGGGCCGATTGATCGCGGTCACCGGCAGGTGGCATTGCAACAACCATCGAACGGTCGATTTGATTCGGTCACGCATCACGACACTCCTTCGGGTTGACTCGGACGCGTCATCGACTGCCGCAGCAAGACCAGCAATCGCTTCAGTCTGCCCAGACGCTTCATCGCGGGCATTCCGGCAAATGGGAATGGCCAACTGGCGACCGAACGGATCAGCATCGGCAGCGCCGTGGAGGGTTTGGGATCCATCGCCGCCCAACGGTAGCGCACGTACGAGGTCCAAAACAACCGTGCGTGCAGACTCAACAGCGACCGATGGCGGTGGATGACCTCCAGCATCTTGGTGCAGTCGACCTCGATGCTGCCGCGGGACAGGCTGCCCGGTTCCAATACCGCCGTCGCCAGCGGTTCGGAATCCAGATAAACGGTGTTGTTGGCCGCTAGTCGAATCCACAGATCGCGGTCTTCGGCGGGTTCCAAACCCGACACGAAACGCAGGTTTTCAATGGCGCTGCGCCGGACCAACACCGTCCCGGTCCAGTGCAGCGTGCCGAGCATGAACGCGTCGGCGCCGCTGGCTTGCACGGGGCGGTCGTACCACCGGTCTGATTTTGATTCGTTCAGTGTCCGCGGCGATCCGGGCGACTGACAGAAGAACCGCCCCGCGACAACGTTGACTTCGGGATGCGTTGCAAAGATCGAAAGCTGGCGTTCGATCTTGCCTGGTTCCCAATGATCGTCGGCATCGAGGAAGCCGACGAAGTCACCGGTGGCCGCTTCGAGCCCCCGATTGCGGGCGGCGGCGGTTCGTGAATTGGTCTGGCGAATCAGCGTGACCGGATCGCTGTAACGCGTCCGGACCAACTCGGCCAGCCCGTCACTGCTGCCGTCGTCGACCACGATGACTTGCCACAGCGGTATCGTTTGCGCCAGGCAACTGTCGATCGCTCGGGCGACGGTGGACGCGGCGTTGTAGGCCGGGATCACGACGCTGACGGTGGGATTGCTCATGCGGCCGCCCTCGTGTCGCTGGTGACCTGACGGTAGTAACGCAGGATCTGATCGACGACCACCTCGGTGCCGAACCGATCGCAGCAATGTTGCCGTGCGGCGACACCGAGGCGTTGTCCTTCACGGCGATCGGTCAGCAATTGAGCCAGCGCAGTGGTCAAACCGCCACGTTGGGACAGATCCAGCGACCGGCCACCCGGACCGATCATCCACTGCATGACAGGGTGCTGATGGACCAGGCAAGGCAGGCCACTGGCGGTGGCTTCCAGCAGCGCGATCGGCATCATCTCTTTCAGGCTGCCGAGCGCGAACACATCGGCAGCGCGGTACAAGTCCGCCATGCGTGTTCTTGGAAAGCGAACCAGGAATCGAACGCGGTCAGCCAGTCGTCGCTTGCCCATCGCGATCAGTTCGTCGGTTTCCGATTCGCGGCCGCCGGCGATGACCAACCAGGCGGGCAAGTCGGGGTGTTGGTCGAGCAACGCGTGAAATTCATCGATCAAGTAGTCGATGCGTTTGTGCCGCCGCTTGATCGCCGCGGCAACCAACACCACGAGCGCTTCGCGTGGAATGTTCAATTCAGCACGCAATGGTCCGCCGTCGCCGGGATGAAAATGATCGGTGTCGATGAAGTTCGGGATGGTGGTCCACGTGTCTTTGTCAAAACCGGCATCGCGGGCTTGTTGGTGATGCCACGGTGCGAGGTGTTGCAGGTACGTGATCTGGTGTTGAAACCGCAGCGATTCTTCGGTCCCGTGGGCCAGAATCGTGCGTGTCTTGATACGGCCGCGCCGCCACGCTTTCTGCACCTGGGTCGCGACAAAGGGGTCTTGGACGTGCAACACATCGATGTCTTCGGTCCGCAGCACTTTGATCAGATTGCGTGCGAACGTGGTCTGTTCGATCGCGTATCCGCTGCCCATCCCGATCCGCCAGCCGAGCGCGGGCGGCATCGACCGCAGCAGCGCACGGGTCTTGGCCGCGTCGCGGGTCCAGCAGGGGACGACGCGGTCGAAGTCGGATTCGGGTTTGCCCGCACCCTTGCAGCGGATGACGTGTTCGCCACGCGCCGCGAGCGCGTTTCCCAGGTCATCGGCCCAGGCTTCGATTCCGCGGGCGACGTGTCCCAGTCCAGAGGAGGCGACGCAGATTCTATTCATGGGCCGGGGCTCCCGCGGTCGCAAGTGACGGCACTGGTTGACTGGCGACGACCGGTTCGTCGTTGTAACCGAAGCGATCTTTGAAACGCAGGATCGGCTGTTCAAAGAACCGCCATGACAGCGCGGCGACGGCCAGTGAGACGATCACCTTGGTCACGTCGAGCCACCAGGGGTCGCCCATCTGCCAGCGGAATTTCACCAGCGTGTCCAGGTTTTCGTACAACACCAAATGGTACAGGTACAAGCCGTAGCTGATCGTTCCCAGGCTGACCAGGTATCGGTTTCGAAACAGCGCCAGCGGTCGGCTTCCGGTCATGCACACGAACAGTCCGATGACGCCGAAATAGGCCAGACTGATGACGGCGACCGGCAGGGTCAGTTGCAAGTACTCGCCGCCGGTGAACGCCGGGTTTTGCCGACACATTTGCCAGTACATCGCCCCATAGGCGAGAAAGCTGGCCAATGCGATCGACGCATAGCAAACGGCCTGACGCTCGCGTTTGACCGATTCGGTGCGAATCATGATCCAAGCCAGAAACGCGCCCATGGCCAGGCTGTCGGTGTGTCCCAAAAGAACGGTCTTGGGTAATCCTTGGCCACGCAACAGAATCGGCAACACGACGAACAATCCCGCCAGCCACCATTTGGCACGACCTCGCAGCAGCAACAGTGCGACGGGCCAGAACAGGTAAAACTGTTCTTCGATCGCCAACGTCCACGTGTGGCCCAACGCCAGGTCCACCGGCGGTGTTTCGCCGCCCCAATACTGATGGATGTTTTGCAGATAGACCAAGTAGTAGCCGAACCCCGACGTGTCCGCGGGAGTGGCGCGGAGCAAATTGACGGCGTACGCCATCAGAATCACCAGATAGTAGAGCGGCAGGATCCGCAGGCTTCTGCGCCAGTAGAACGCGCGCAAGAACCGTGGCTGATCGAGATTGCGTTGAATGATGCCGGTGATCAAGAAGCCGGAGAGGACAAAGAACAAATCGACGCCTGTCGCGCCGAACCAAAATCCGCGCGGCAGATGACAGCACAGCACCGCCATCGCGGCGATACCCCGCAACGCGTCGAGTTCCACGATGTGTGGGGCTGATTGGGTTGGTTTCGTCGATTCCATCGGTCAAACTCCTACGCCGCATCGAGCATGCTGGGCGTCCAAAACGATGCGGCGAACGCGTCGCAGGCGTGTCAGCGGGCGGCCCAGGCGTA
>NZ_JBFHKV010000561.1:0-5430 GCF_041595215.1 Stieleria sp.
AACGGAGCGGTGTCGATGCAACCGCGCGTCGAAATGTTTGGCGCCAGTTCGGCGACCAGGCGTTGGAGTTGCTTCAGTTTGGCATGGATCGTGTCGTGATAGTCGGCGCCCGGCCACGCGTAACGCGCCACCGATCCCTGGCCGTCGGCGCATGGTTGGTCGGCATCGGCCGGGTATGGATACGCCAGCACGATGATGCTCTTGGTCCCCGCCATCACGCCGTCGGCATGGCGGTAGGCGTCCAAGCGGTCGGCGAAGTACTGCATCCCGGCGGCGCAACCCGACTCGATCCATTTGACGAGATCGGTGAAGCCTGCGGAATCAACCGCCGGGGCGATCCCGGCGTTGATGAACCCCAATTCCGCGGCCCGCTGTCGAAACAGCGGCAGCCATCCGGCGGGATCGGGGGGCGATTCATTCACGGGCGTGGTTCACGATTGCAACGTGAATTCTGGCAACTTGACGATCTCTCCGCCCTTGGTTGCCGACTCGTGAGCACACAATCCGACGCACGTCCAGTTGGCGCTGGTGACGGCGTTGGGCCAGGGATCGCGGTCTTCGCTGACCGCGCTGACCATCTCGTGAACCAAGTGCGGGTGTGATCCGCCGTGTCCGCCACCTTGGACGAATGACAAGTGGCCAGCGTCGTGGATTTCCGATGGCAGCGTGAACTTCTGAATCTCGGCCGGCAGCAGATGGGCAAAGTCAGGTACTTCGATCTTTTCTGCGATCTCCGGTTCCGGTTTCTTCGCGGTGTGCAAGACGTGTGGTTCGTTTTCGATCAACGTCCACTCGAAACTTTTCTTCGTTCCATAAACGTCAAAGCTTTCGCGATATTGGCGGGCGACGTCATACAGGAAACGCCAGATGTGCGCCGAAAGATCGCTGTCCTTCAATTTGATATGACAGCTCTCGACGGCGAACCGATTTCCCGACTTTTTCGCAATCGACTCGCGGACTTCGCCGGACCCGAAACAACTGACGTATTCGGCCAGTGCGTTGGTCAAACCCAGGCACGGGCTGACGACGTGCGTGGCGTAATGCATCGGGATCATTTCTTCCCAGTAACTCGGCCAGCCATCCATGTCTTGCGGGTGCGATGCGGCCAGGTGTTGGATCTTTCCCAGTTCGCCACTCTCGTACATCTGTTTGATGAACAAGAACTCGCGGCTGTAGACGACTGTCTCGGCCATCATGTACTTCAACCCCGTCTCCTTGACCTTTTCAACGATCTGACGGCATTCGTCGATCGTCGTCGCCATCGGCACCGTGCACATCACATGCTTGCCCGCATCGAGTGCCTGCAGCGACATCCAGGCGTGATCGGGAATCGGGCTGTTGATGTGGACGTAATCGATGTCTGGGTCGGCCAACAGTTCCGCGTAGTCGGTGAAGCGTTTCTCGATCCCAAATTGGTCGGCCGCCTTGGTCAATTCGACTTCGTTTCGTCGGCAAATCGCGACGACTTCGGCGCCGGCATGGGCTTGATAGATCGGAATGAATTCGGCGCCAAAGCCGAGGCCAATCATTGCGACGCGAACAGGTTTGGACATGGGAAACCTTTACCAAGGGTAGCGAGAGAGGAAACGGATCGCAGCGCCGGTGCCGGATGCACGGTGACGCAGGGAGGCGGAACCGCAGTAACAAAACAATGGTGTTTGACCGGGGCAAGCGACAAACTTAGCAAAAATCGTGATGCCATCAATGCAATATCGCGCATCATTGCTAAGCTATTTCACATGCAACAACGAAGCGTGGCGCTTTTGATCGAATCCAGTAACGAGTATGCCCGAGGGCTGCTGCGCGGGGTGTTGCGATACCAGGAAGAGTTCGGCCGATGGAAGGTCGATTTACCGGAGCAGCATCGTGGGGCGGATCCGCCGAGTTGGTTGCGACGGTATCCGGGCGATGGCATTTTGGCGCGGATCGAAACGGACAAGATTGCCCAGGCCGTCCGAGCGACCGGGTTGCCGACGATTGATCTGAGTGCGGCGCGGCGACTGCCTGACATTCCATGGTTGGAAACCGATGATCAGCAAATCGCGGATTTGGCGGTCGAACATTTCCAGGAACGGGGATTGCGCGCGTTGGCGTTTTGTGGCGAAGTCGAGTTCAACTGGGCGTGTTGGCGTCGCGATGCGTTTGTCGCTGCGGCGCAAGCGCGCGGGTTGGAGGTTTCGGTGTTTGACATCCCGCCGGAAACAGCACGCTCGACGTGGGCGCGTCAGCGGCCGAAGCTGTTGCGTTGGATCCGGGATCTGCCGAGTCCCTGCGGGCTGATGGCGGCGTATGATTCGTTGGCCCGGCGGATCTTGGATTTATGTGACGAAGCGGGACGGCGTGTTCCCGATTCGATCGCCGTCTTGGGCGTGGACGACGATCCACTGTTGTGCCGGCTGGCGTCTCCGCCGTTGACGAGCGTTATTCCGGATGCCGAGCAGGCGGGTTACGTCGCGGCGGAGTTGTTGGAAAAGATGATGGACGGTCAATCCGTTCCGGCGACGGGCACCCTGTTGCCTCCGATCGGGATCTCCACACGACGCTCGACCGATACCGTCGCGGTGGACGATCCCGAGATTGAAAACGCCGCGCGCTACATTTTGGCCCACGCGTGTTCGGGGATTCGGGTCGGCGATGTGGTGGCCACAACCTCGATGACGCGCCGTGCGTTGGAATTGCGATTCAAAGCGATGTTGGGCAAGACGCCACACGAGATGATCGTGGCGACGCGGATCCAGCGGGCCGAACGCTTGCTGCGCGAAACCTCGTTCCCGCTCGATTTGATCGCGCGGCGTTGCGGCATCGAGCATGCGGAGTATCTGAGCGTGATGTTTCGAAAGCAACGTGGGATCACGCCCGGCAAGTACCGCGCTTCGTTCCGCTGATGGGTAAGCGATTGAGCAACCGATGGTGTTTAGCCTTTTGGCGATTCCGGGTCGCTGCTACGCAGCGAAAAGGGGCGGCTAAAGCCTGCACACCAACACGTGTCAACAGTTGCCAAAGCATTAGCCGACTTCCGCTCCGTGGATCCGCCACCACGACCGAGCTTCTTCGACCGACCAGGGATGCATCGCGATCAGCCGATCCAATTCCAAGGCCAATTCGTCGATCGTCGAGAAGCGATCTTCGACGCTTTTGGCCATACACTTTTTGACCAACGCGATGATCGGCTCGGGGACGTCTTGGTCGCGATGCACACCGATGCTGATCGGTTGTTCCGTCAGCACCAACGCAAACAATGATTCCGGGTCGCACTCGATAAACGGCGGACGTCCCGACAGCAAAAAGTAGGCGATGCATCCGACGGAATAGATATCCGAACGGGGATCGATGTTGTTCGGTTCGCGATAGCGTTCCGGCGCCATGTACATCGGGGTGCCGGCCCAGATCGTTTCCGCGGTCTGGTAGGAATCGGCGTCGGGTTGCAGCGGTTTGGCCAAACCGAAATCGAACACGACCGCCCAGTCACCGACGGAGGCGTCCAGGGACAGCATGATGTTTTGGGGTTTGATGTCTCGGTGCACCAGCCCCAACTTATGAGCCTCGCCGAGTGAGTCGCAAACCTGGCGCAGAATAAACAGCGCCCGTCCGATGGGCTGAAACCCGCTGCGTGCCACGACGTCGTACAACGTGATTCCCTTCAAGAACTCCATCACGCAATACGCTTCGCCTTCATCGCCCCGGCCGTAGTCATAGATCGTGACCGTGTGCGGATTGCTCAGCGAGGCGGCCAGTTTGGCTTCGCGATCGAACCGCAGCCGGTCTTCCAAGTTATCGCGGTCACCGCGCAGTACCTTCAATGCGGTATCGCGACCGAGTTGTCCATGTTTGGCGCGATAGACGACGCCCATCCCGCCGCTGCCCAACTCGGTGATCAACTCATAGCGGCTCAACGGGTGGACGGCGGCCTGAGCCATGGCGGTTCGTCTGGCGATCCGTCCGGCGGCGGTCAGCGCGGTGAAGGTCAGGATGATTCCCAGCGCGACGAATCCCAACCAGACGGTTTGCGCGGTCGCAAACGCCGAAGGTGCGGTTCGTTCGACAACAATGCCCACGTTCCATCGATTGACCCAACGCCATGCACCCACCACGTCCATGCCGGCGTAATTACGGTAGGGGGCCAGTTGCGATCCGGATTGTCCCGACGAAGCCGCCGCGACGGAATAGGTCAGCGGTTGCGTGCGTCGAATTTGGCTTGCCAGAAGAGTCGCAGACGCCGCGGACGTGCCCGGATCGGAGACTCGTAATCGGCAAGACACCGAATCGTCGTCGGACGCGCCGAGCGTCAGCCAGTCGAGCGCGCGGGGGCTGTTGGTGACCATCATGCCGTTGGCGTTGACGGCATACACGTCCAGCCCGCCCGCGTTGGAAGCTTCGCGAAAGATCTGGTCCAAGGCGTCGTACATGCCAAAGCCCCGAATCAAGATCGTGGCCACGACGCGCCCTTTGTCATCATGAATCGGTAAGATCTCGGCCATCACCGGCAATCGGGTTTCGGGTTCAACGCCGCTCTCGTCGGCGATCAAGATCTCGGGACCGAACAACACCGTTTCACCACGCATCGCACGTGCCAGATTCGCCGCCCCGTCCGGCGCGACGTTGCCCCCGACGTCGGCTCCGTCGACCAGCCAACTGGCGAGCACCTTTCCGGTGCGATCCCAGACGACATACTTGATATCGGGTTGTTTTGATTGGGCGACAAGCGCCGCGCGGATTTGTTTCGCGCTGGGGGCCTCACGCAGCGCGTCGACCGAATCATCTTGTTCGCTCGTGTGAACCAGGGCAATGATCGCATCCCTCAGGTCGCGGTGACGCGTCCACGATTCGGTCAGACGAGATTGATCGTCGAGGAATTGATCGACGCTGGTCCGGACGGCATCGGCCACGCCGGCCAATTCGTTCGCGGTCGATTGGCGCAGACTCGATTCCACTTGCGTGTGGGTCCACCATCCGATCAGTGCGGTCGGCAAGATGGTGGCCAGCCATAACCAGCCGGCATTGAAACGCCGATGTTTGGTCGCCCGTGTCTGCCAGATCCCGGCCGAGGGACGTCGCCGGGCCCGCGGCTCTTCGTCCCGATACCGCGGCGAGGCGTGGGTTCGTTGAGAACTTTGCTGGGTGACCTGCGCTGATTTGGAAGGGGCGGGGATCGATCCGGACTTCGATTTTCGACTACCGCTTTTGTAGGTCTGACGCTTCGGCTGGCGACCACTGGCCGCAGGTGTCGGATTGGACGGGGAGGTCGACGTGTCGCTGATCGAGTCGCGTTGGCCGGGAGGCAGGAACGGCGCGTTGGACGTCGCCGCATGACCGTCGGTGCCTTGAACGGAGGATTCGGGGGGCGATGAGTCCGCCAAGGCGGGCGGAATCGCCGGTTGCTTGGCCGAGTTGCCTTCCAGCCGAGCCGATTCGTGGTCGTGCTCGTCCAGC
>NZ_JBFHKV010000562.1:0-5413 GCF_041595215.1 Stieleria sp.
AGAGGGGTTAGCTGTTAGCGGTTAGCTATTAGCTGTTAGCGGTTAGCGGTTAGCGGTTAGCGGTTGAAATCTGAAACTTGAAATCTGAAACTTGAAACTTGAAACTTGAAACTTGAAACTTGAAACTTGAAACTTGAAACTTGAAACCTAAACCCCTCCCGCCCATTTTCTTCCGACCCAAAAGAGCGCCAATCCGGCGATCATGGCCGACAACACCGCGGGGTGATTCCACCACTGGATGCGTCGCACGGTGGAAGGATCGGGTGGCAAGCGATTGAGTTGATCGACGAGTTGATTGATTTGATCGGGCGCGAATGTCTGGCCGCGGCCAACCTTGGCCACTTCCATCATGATATCACGCCGCGCCGGCCGACCGACCTGTTCCTCCCCCCTGCCCTGCACCGCAACACGCGCCGTGACGGTGGAGTCTTCCGTGGGGTGCCGGAGCGTCAAGGCGTAGACGCCGTACTGGTCCAACTGGGTCTGCGCGGTGAACACACCCCACTGCGAATCTTCGCGTTGCAGTCGCAGTGATTGGTTCGAACCGGTTGGTGAAACGATTTCCAACATCGCCGCGTCGGCTTGGGAGGGTGTCCCGTCGCTGGTCATGACGCTGGCCCTCAACGTCACGGTTTCTCCGATCTCCGGTTGATCGGGTCGATAGGACAATCGCATGGTTTCTCCGACCGCCATGTTGCGTTGATAGGCCATCCAACGAATCACTTGGCCCCAAAAACGATAGTGGTATTGATCCTCGACACCCATCCGCCAACGCCAAACCGAATCGATGCCCATGAACAGGACCTTGCCGGCGCCGGCCGGACGCGTGACCAGCAGCGGCACACGCCCGTATTGATTGCTTGCTTCGGCATGTACCGCCAGCACCTCGCTGCCCGCTTTGGCGCGGACCACTGCGGCGTGCCAATAAAATCCCGGCAGCGATTCCCAGACCGCCCAGTTGGTCTGTGGGTCATCGTCTAGCGCCGCCAACAGGCTTCGTCGGCCCGCCCCGGTCAGTGCAAACGATGCCGGCGTGCCGTTGCCAACGCCTAACGGCCTGGCAGGGTCGATCACGACAGGCACCAATTCCCCGAGTTCACTGGGCAACAACGACGCTTGCTGTCCGCGTGTTCCCGGCATCAACACCAAGCCCACCGCTTGCTGCTCGACCAACCCTCGAATCTGTCGACACTGTTCGACGGTCAATTGCCCTTCCGCGATACCGACATCGCCCAAGAAGATCACATCGTAGGACGCCAACTCCGCGGGATCCTCCGGCATCGACGCCAAGTAATCTTCTCCGCCGCCACCCATCCCCGGCAACTGGGGGTGAAAGAGCAAACACGAAACATCGATCCCCGGATCACGCAACAACGCATTTCGCAAATAGCGATACTCCCATCGTGGAATCCCTTCGATGACCAACACACGCAGTTTCTCTTCGCGAATTTCAATCGTCTTGCTCAGCCGATTGTTCTCTTGATTCATCTCCGATTCGATCACGGGCGTTTGGAAGGTCAAGGCATACGTGCCTGCCTGGTCGGATTGCCACACGAATGCCCCGTCGAAACGCGCACCGCCGCGGATCGAAACCGTCTGGGCGTCCGCGGCGCGATCGTCTTGGAGCAACGACACGGTCACTTCGCGTGTCTCGCTGAACCAGTTCCGTATCGTGAACGGAATCCGGACGGGTTTACCGACGACACCAAAGGTCGGAACGTCGGCGGAAACGAGTTCGATGTCGGGCAAGCGATCGGCACTGCCAATGGGAATCGAGTCCACGCGTGCGCGACCACCGCTGCGGGCGGCGATTTCCGCCGCCGCCTGAACCGGCGAACGCCCCCGATTGAAATCGCCATCGGACACCAACACGAACGCGACGGCTGATTCATGACGCTCGGCCGCCCGATCCAACGCGCCGCCTAGGTCGCTGCCTAGGTCGCTGCCTAGGTCGCTGCCACCATCACTGGAACCGTCGCGGCCCTCATCGAGCGAGACATCAACTTTTTTGAATCGACCGTCCAACCGCGCCCACGCAGCGTCCTCGCCAATGCCGTCGGCGATCTCCTGACGACTGGCCGACCGGAATTCGGACGGAACATCACGTGTTTGCATGCTACCCGAGCGATCGATCAACAAGACAACTTCTCCCTTGCGATCCGAATCGACATGGTACGTCGTCTCGGGTTGCCACAGCAGCACGATCGCGACGGTGACCAAAACGACGCGCAAGCACTCGACCACGGCGACACGCCAACGACGACCACTTCGTCGCCAGGCGGTCAATGCGAACCAAATCACAGCGATGATCGCCGCAGCAGAAATCAAAACCATCGCGACTCACCTCGTGCCCGCCCCGGCAACGTCAACCAGGCTTCGCACAACATCCCGATGATCATCATCACCCAGATCACACCCCAGATTTCCTGCACCAGACCGCCGTCGGAGTCGGCTTGGGGACCACGTAGGACCACGCGGTTCCAGCGAACATCGCCCAGCAGCCCCTGGAGCTGCGAGTCGGAGATTGTCTGGCGATCGGATTCAGCCGCCGGCCGATTGACCGCGACCAACCGCGGTGCACTTTCCGTGGAGTGCCTCACCGCAAACACCCCGGCGCCGTGCCCCAGTGGCATGCCGATCGCTTCGTCGCGGGCAAGCAGCGTTTCGATGTCTGCCGTCTCGCTCAACGGATCCGCCCCGTTTTGCAGACGGCGGTCATCTGTTCCCGCCACGATCCCGCCATCACCGGCAACCTGCAGCGGGCTGGCATTGAGCGCTTCGGACATCAATCCATACAGCACCAATCCATCGGTGACGAACAAGCTGTCGGCGTCGATCACGTCGGCTCCGCAAAACCAAGCGGCTCCTTCGCCGACGCGAATCTTTCCGATCCAAAGTTCCCCCTCGCCGATCTCCGCCAATCGCACCATTTGGCCGTCGAGGGAACACGAGGCGGCGATCGGCAATTCCCACTGATCGAAGCTCGCCTGCCGAACGGTGCCCCGAGTCCATTGCGCCCAACGGACGCCTTGGAACTCGATCCCGCGGTCGACATCGGATGGTGGAAAAAAAACCACGCTCCCGCCGCTCTCGAGAAACCGCGTGACCGCCGCGGCATCGTCGCCGACGGGTAGCTGTCCCTGCCAGATCAAACACGCCACACCGCCGGGCAGTTGTCTCGGTTGTTGCAGACGACTCCCCTGCCCTGCCCCGCCCTCGGCAGCCACCACGTTGCCCAGCACATCCGCGGCCACCTCCAAGGCCAAACACGGCGACTCGGTGACCAACCCGATGGGACGATCCTGATCGGCAGCCGCAACAAAAAACCAATCATCATCCGCGGCGTTCAGATCCGCCGGAATCGAAACCTGTCCGTAGATGACGTCCTGGTCTTCCGGCACCGGGACACGTGCATCAATCAATTCCCCTCGTCCATCGTCGACCTGGACATCGAAGGACTGGGTCACGCCCCCGACCACCAGACGCAGCGGAACGACCACCGACGCGTCGTCCTGCCGCTCGACGAGCGCCGAAACCGCCAGTTCCTTGCCTGGACCTGCATCGATGACGCGTAGACGGGTCAACACAACCGACGTATTCACGCGTGGATCATCGGCAACGTCCACCAGATGCAGACGAACGCCGTCACCTAAGGATTGGGCCGCCTGAACGACTCGGTTCCATGACGCGGCATCGGGACGCCAATCGTTCACTTGACCATCGCTGCAGACCCAAACGTCGGCGACCGAATGATCGTGATCCATCAAGTACTGCATCGCGACGCGCAGCATCTTTGGCACGTCTGCCGCGGACGCCGCCCCGCCGGTGAGCTGTGGATCGGTCAACGCATCGACATCCGCCAACTCGATCGGCGTGACGCTGACGCTGTCAATCAACACCACACGCTCGGTGCCCAACGTCCGCAGCGTCTCCGCGACACGTCGCAGTGCGGCCGCCTGGTGGGTCAATCCAGACTCGGTTCGACGCTGCATGCTGGCAGACCGATCCAAGACCACCACCGAAGGCGCCCCCGAAACGACACGACTGGCCGCGACGCCGAACCTGCCGCTGGAAAGTGGACGCGCCAGTGCGAACACGACAGCCGCGACGACCAAGGTTCTCACGGCAAGGATCAACCAGCGTCTCAGCTTTGCCGGACCGCGACGTGCTTGGGTGGCGCGGCGGAGAAACATCATCGCCGCCCACGGCGCAGTGGGATGCCTGCGACGGTGAATCAAATGAATCACGATCGGGATCAGAACCAGCGGAAGAGCCCACAGTGCTCCGAGTCTCAGAAAGCTCATACAGCCGAATCTCTTCCTCGCCCGGCCAAAAATCCCATCAGCGACTCTTCGATCGGCCGGTCCAACATCACACGGTGATAGTCGACCGCCGTTTCGCGACTGATCCGTTCGACTTCTTCGAGAAAGTCCTGGACGGCGTCTGCGTAGCCGGCGGCGATCTCATCGGGATCGACCAAAATCGATTCGTCGCCCTCCATGTCGTCCAATCGTATCGGTCGATCCCAATCGGGTTGCAACTCGACCGGATCCATCAAATGAAAGACGGCGACATCGTGTTTGCGAAACGCCAAGTGCTCGACCGCGCTGCGGAGCGTCGGCGGCTCCAGCAACAGATCCGAAATCACGACGATCAAGGCGCGTTCACGAATCGTTTCGGCCAGCTGATGAAGGGTTTCTTCCAGGGTCGTCACCCCGTCGGCTTGCAGGTTTCGCAACCGCTCGAACAACACCGACACCTGGCCGGCAATCCGCCGCGGCGGCAACAATTCCGATCCGGCGTCGCTGGCACAAATCAATCCCGCGGCATCGCCTTGACGAATCGCGATGTAGGCGAGCGTGGCTGCGATCTGCCGCGCCGCCTGCAGCTTGTCACCGAACCCCATCGATCCGCTGCCGTCGAGGACCAAGACCAGACGCAAGTTGGTGTCGGCTTCGAATTCCTTGACATAGTAGCGATCGCTTCGCCCGTAAGCCCGCCAATCCAATCGCCTCAAATCATCGCCGGGCTGATAACGTCGGTACTCGGCAAACTCAACGCTCGATCCGCGATGCGGACTCTGGTGCCGCCCCGAAACGGTGCCCAACATCGGCCGCCGCGTCGTCAACGGAATCGCCGACAAGCGTTCCGCGAGCACGGGATCGAAAAACGATTCCGTCACGGCATCGGGGTCAGAACCAGGTTCGATCATGCGTGTGACAAAAGTAAAAACATCCAGACGTTCGTTTCAGTACTCCGCACCCCACCCCGTCAACAAAACTCAAATGTTGAAACTTGAAACTTGAAACTTGAAACTTGAAACTTGAAACTTGAAACTTGAAACTTGAAACTTGAAACTTGAAACTTGAAACTTGAAACTTGAAACTTGAAACTTGAAACCTGAAACTTGAAA
>NZ_JBFHKV010000563.1:0-5404 GCF_041595215.1 Stieleria sp.
CGAGTCCCCTGTCGTCGGCGAGTCCCCTGTCGTCGGCGAGTCCCCTGTCGTCGGCAGATTGGCAAGGACTCGTCGCCTCGTCCACTACCGCCTACCCCGAAAACCAAGGTGCGGCGGAATACTAGTGCTCAGTCAACGAGCCACCCGAAGATTAAGTTGTGACAAAGCACTCGTCTTTTCTCCTCGATTCCGATCCGCACCATGAAAGACTTCTCGGTTGCACCCGCGGGGCTGTTCTCGCCCGAGCGACAACGCCGCCTGATCGATGCGTTGGTCGCGCGGTTTGAAACCTGTCAAGCCCAGCGTCAGGAACTGATCAACCAGCACGCCGCCCAACGCGACGAAGAGGAGCAACAGTTGCTGTCCGATCGCAGTGGCGTGACGGCCGAGTGTCGACGGCAGCGGCGGATCACGCTGGGGCAATGGGACGCGGCCGAGGAAAAGGTGTTCGCCAGCTATGAAGAGGAAACCGTTCGGCTACGAACGGAGGTCAATCGTCTCGCGTCGCTGTATCGCAAAAAGGCTGCCGAGGGAAAGATCGCGATCGAGCGGAAAGTCGAAGCGCGTCGCGAAGCCGTCCTGCATCAATTCGAGGCGCGGCGTCACCAGCCCGGTGAGCAGAGTAAAAAAGAGATCGAGCAAATCAATGCCTCGCTCGTTCCGATCAGTGAAGACGTAGCTTGGGCCCGCGATCTGACGATTCGGCGACTAGATCGGTTGCCCAACGTCCCACCGGCGGAGACTCCCGAAGACGACATGAGCGAGCCGGCACCGGAATCGATTGCGGATTCGGTCGACACCGTGTATCGGCTTTCGCGAAAGTGTCGGGGCTTTGTCACCGAGCTGCAAAACAGTGCGGCGGCCAAGTTCGATGATTCGTTTTATTTGCCCGGTGGCGTCGCGGTCGCGGTCGTGTTGTGGTGTGTCGGCGTGCAGGTCGTCCAACCGGCTGAGTATTGGCTGTACATGGTTTCCGGCGTGGTGGCCGCAGCCGTGATCGGGTTTTGTATTTACGCGGCATTGCTGATTCCCCTGCGACGACATACCCGGCGGATGTACCCCAAGATCATTCGGACGGGGCAGGCCGCCGAAGAAGCTGCCGCGGCCGGACGCAAGATCTCCAAAGACACCGCCCGCGACGCGTTGGCCGAACTGGAAGACCGCCGTGATCGGCACCTCGAAGCGGCCGAGCAATGGCGCGAAGAGCAGTTGGAACATCTGGCGCAGCAGCTGGCGGCCGAGCAGGAAGCGGCCAGGGCAGAATTGACCGAGCAATTGGAGCAGCTCGGTGAAGATTTTCTGTCCGGCTATGGCAAGGTGAATTCGGAGATGCATCATCGTGCCGAGCAGGTCGCGGCAACCATCACGGCTCAGTTGGCCGACACCGACCAAGCCTTGCACCGGCAACGGGAAGCCAACGCGCGGCGACGGCACGAGGAATTGCAACGGGTGACCGATCGGATGCGAGACGGCGTGCGGGGCGGTTTGGAACGCATCAAGTCGGCCGGAAAGGCGTGCGCCATTCGGTTTCCAAAGTGGGACAAGGTCGCCGACCAGCCGCACACCGAGTGCGACGAATTGGATTTCGTTCCGCTCGGGCATTTGAAAGTGACTGAATTTCTGGCGCGGACGCTGACGTCCGAACGCATCGGGGATGCCCCCGACGGGGCGGGCAACCATTCCGATCAAGTCAAGCCGCTGTTTCGCAGCGGTGACCTTCCCGATGAAATGCCGGTGGCACTCCATCGGCGGCTGCACAGCGGTTTGATCATTCACGCCGCCCCGGACCAGATGGCCAAGGCGATCGAACTGGTTCATCAGGTGTTATGGCGAATGCTTTCGGGGACCTCCGGCGGGCGAACCAAGTTGACGTTGATCGATCCGATCGGTCGCGGCCAGAACTTTACCTCATTCATGTCCTTGGCCGATCATGATCCCACCCTCGTCAGCCATCGTGTCTGGACGACCGAGAATCAAATTGAAACACGTTTGGGCGAAATCGCTCAGCACGCCGAGGATGTTTTGCAGTCCAGTCTGCGGGACCAGTTCGAACGAGTCGAGGACTACAACCTGATCGCAGGTTCGATGGCCGAGCCCTATCAAGCGGTCGCCTCGGTCGGGTTTCCCGAGGGCTTGACCCGTGGCGGGTACAAGCATCTCAAAGCGCTGATCGAAAGTGGCGTTCGCTGCGGCGTGTTCGTTTTCATGGTCTGCAAGGAGAATCAAGTTTGGCCCAGCGATCTGCCGTTGCCCCACGACAGCCGCGTGCTGGAATTGTCGGTCGACAAAGAGGGCCATTGGAGCGTGCGGCACGAGGGTCTGGAACGATTGGAGTTTGTGCCGGCGGAGAATGTCGCGGCCGATCTGCGTGGGGAACTGGCCAACCAGATCGGGACGGCCGCCACCATGGCCGCGCGGGTGGAAATCCCGCTGGAATCGATCCTGCCGGCACAAGGCGGCAAGGCGCGGACTGACGAGGGAATCGAGATCACGATCGGCAGCCAGGGCGGACAACGGACGCTCGCCTTGGACTTGGGCGAAGGCGTCCGCCAGCACGTGTTGATCGCCGGGAAAACCGGATCGGGCAAAAGTACCTTGCTGCACTCCATCATCACCTCGGGGGCACATCACTACACGCCCGACCAACTGCAGTTTTACCTGTTGGATTTCAAGAAGGGCGTCGAATTCAAGACGTATGCCGACAGCGCGTTGCCGCACGCACGGGTGATCGGCATCGAAAGCGAACGCGAATTCGGTCGCAGCGTGCTGCAGCGGCTGGATCAGGAATTGCAACAGCGTGGTGAACTGTTCCGGGCGCAGTCGACGCAGGAGTTGTCGGACTATCGATCGGCGAGCGGCCAGCCGATGCCGCGAATCATGCTGATCATCGATGAGTTTCAAGAGTTGTTCATTCGCGACGACAAGGTGGCCGCGGAGTGCTCGATGTTGCTGGACCGGCTGGTTCGTCAGGGGCGGTCGTTTGGGATCCACGTGATTTTGAGCAGCCAGTCGCTGGCGGGTGCCTATTCGTTGCCGCGGGCGACGCTGGGGCAGATGGCCGTTCGAATCGCGATGCAATGCAGCGAGTCCGACGCGGCGTTGATCTTGTCCGATGACAACACCGCGGCGCGATTGATCACGCGACCCGGGGAAGCGATTTACAACGATGCGGGCGGATTGATCGAAGGCAATCAACCGTTCCAGGTTGCCTGGCTAAGCAACGACGAGCATCGAAAGTTGTTGTCCAAGATCGCGCAGCGGGACAAAGTGTTTCTCGAAAAACTTCCTCCGCCGGTGGTGTTTGAAGGCAATCGTCCCTGCAAATGGTCGCCGGGGTTGGCTGCGGCCGCGATCGGCGATCGGGCTCAGTCGGGCGAAGAGTTGCACGGATTGTTGGGAGAGTCCGTCGAAATCGGTCCGCCGGTTGCAATCGAATTGTCCCGCAACGCCGGCCGCAACGTGGTGATGATTCCGGCGCCGGAAGCCCGCCCCGGGTTGCTCTCGGCGATGCTTTCCGGGTTCGCGAGGTCGAACTCGGAATTGGAAGTGATCTATTTCAATGGCAACCGAACCAACGAAACTCAGTCCTTCTCTCCGTGGTTGCAGCGGGCGGGGTTCAACTTCCGGGAAGTGAAGCCACGGGACAGTGCGCCGGAAATGGGCAAGTTGGCCGAGCTGGTGAAGGAGCGCGGTGACGAGGCCGAGGGGGTTCATCCGATCGTGATCGTGATTGATCCGTTGGATCGATTCCGAGATTTTCGCCACGAAGACGCGTTTAATTTTTCGCTCGATGCGACGCAGGGCAGCATGTCCGGAGGCCAGGCGATGCGCGAAGTGCTCAAGGACGGACCGCCGGCCAACGTCTACTGTATTTTGGTGTGCGGCGGCGTGGAAATCATGACGCGTTGGTTGCCCCGGCAATCGCAGCATGATGTCGAACTGCGTGTGTTGGGGCAATTGAATGCGTCCGATTCGTCCTTGTTGATCGATTCTCCGATCGCCAGCGAACTGTCCGCGGCGACGATGCTGTTGTACGATGAACCGGCCGGCCGAATCAGCAAGTTTCGCCAGCCCGATCAAGCCGATGCGATGGACGTCAAAGCTTGGTTGGAATCGTAGCTCACCGTTCACTTCCCATGACTCGGTTTCACACCGTCGACCATGCCATCGATCTTTAGCAAAATCATCGACCGCGAAATTCCCGCCGACATCGTATTCGAAGACGACGTGTGCTTGGCGTTTCGCGATATCAATCCCAAGGCGCCGGTTCATGTCTTGGTGATCCCCAAAAAGGAGATTGAATCGCTGGCGCATTTGTCCGACGAAGATGAATCGATTGTCGGTCACTGCGTGTTGGCGGTCGCCAAGATCGCCGCCCAGGAAGGTTTGGCCGATGGCTACAACATGGTCGTCAACTGCGGCCAGGCGGGAGGCCAGGAGGTGCCGCACTTGCACTTTCACCTGCTCGGTGGAGCGAAGCAGACGCTGGTTTGAACTAGCGCCTCGTAGGGCATGCTGTGCATGCCGGGCTGAGTTTTGTAGGGCATGCTGTGCATGCCGGGCGTCTTCGTTCGGCGAGGTTTTAGCGGTAGGACGCAATCGCAATACCGCGAAACCGCCATTGATGGGCGCCGCTGGCGCTGGCGCGAACCGGCTGATATCAATTGATGATCAGCCGTTTGGCGCGAGCCGAGGGGCCCGGCGCTGGTCAAAACCTTGTCGATTGAATCGACAAGCCGCTAGACGGCAGCGTCGCCCTGCCCGTGCCAGAGGGAATCTTCGGTCGTCAGTCCCGAGAGGGCTCGAGCGAGGATGGCGGTGCGGCGAAGGGCGTCGTGCAGCGGTTCAGCCCAGGGTCCGTGGTGGGCACGTTGCCAGGCGTCCCTGGCCAAGGCGATCGCTTGGCCGTCGTCGTCATCGCCGCCGCCGCCGTCGCCTTCAAGCGGATCGGCCGCAAGCCGGTCGTAGTACGAGCGAAACATGGTCGTCGCGGCAAAGAACGAGCGCATGCCGTACTGGTCGGCCAAGGCCGCTTGAAGCCTCAGGCAGGCGTGCTCGTGGAACTTTTTGGACGGATCAAAGCTCTGCAGACCCCAGTCCGGTTGGTGAACACATTCGGGGCCTTCGCAGAGGGCGTGGCAGATTTCGTGCAGGATCATCTGCGCCAGCGAGTCGTCCGGGTCCAAGGTTTCGGGCGTCCCGATCGTCAGCACGCCACGCCCATCCCAGGACGCATTCACCTCCGCACTGCGCTCGATCCGCATGCCCATTCGGCCGGCGGCGTGAATCCAGATCAGCCCCAGGGGGTCGGCGTAGGTTTTGTCGATTTTTCGCAAGGGTCAACTCGGCGGGGGGGACGCGCGGGTTGGCGCGCGGGTCGGCGGGCGGTTTCGCGTGGCGAATC
>NZ_JBFHKV010000564.1:0-5393 GCF_041595215.1 Stieleria sp.
CCGGTCGCGACCAGCCACTCGGATTCTTCGGGCGTGTAGTTGCCGTTGAGCCGGGTTTCTTCGACGACGTTTTCATCGCCACCGCTGCGGGTTCGCACCGACTCGTCTGCCAATTCGTCGCCGGCGAGTTGTTCGACGATGAACTCGTCGTACGGTTTGTCTTCGTTGAACGATCGAATCACGTAATCACGGTAACGCCACATGTTGGAACGCTCGTAATCGTTCGACATGCCGCCGGTGTCGGCGTAGCGTGTCACGTCCAGCCAGTGACGTCCCCATCGCTCCCCATAGCGTGGACTGGCCAGCAAGCGATCGATCGTGCTCGACCAGGCTGCATCCGGATCTTTGTCCCACGCCTGGATAAACGCGTCGACTTCTTCGGGCGTCGGCGGCAATCCGGTCAAATCATGTGTCGCCCGACGCAATAGGTCACGCGGTTCGGCTTGCGGGGAGGCTTGCAGGTCCGCTTGTTGTAACTTGCGGTCGACGAAGTAATCGATCGCTCGCTCTGCCGGAGTGCCTTCTGGCAACAACTCCGACTTCGATTTTAGCTTTTCCCAAGCCCATAGATCCTCGGGCTGGTAGCGGCGGTCGGTCCACTGCTCGCTGGTGCCGCCGCTGGTCGTGAACAGCACGCCATCTTTGGTCGATTTCTTGGTTCGTTCTTCGTCACGGTATCGTTGCTGGGTTTCTTCATCGGGCCAGGGGGCACCGCTCTTGATCCAGCGGCGGAACAGTTCGACCTGCTCGTCGGTCAATCGATCGTTCTCCTTGGGCGGCATCTCCAAGCCTTCCCAAGCGATCGCCTCGATCAAGGTGCCCTCATCGGGATGGCCTGGAACGATCGACGGCTCTTCCGATTCGCCGCCGCGCAACAAGTCGTCGCGGCTGACCACGCTGAATTCACCCTTGATGTCCTCTTCGTCGCCGCCGTGGCATCCCAGGCACTTGTCCTTCAACAGCGGCAAGACCTTGAGCGTGAAATCGCGTTCCGCCGCCTGCGCCGAATCCGCCTCCCAATCGCCCTCGGCCGATTCGTCCGCCCGCACCATCCCGGCCAGCAACACCACCGCCACCACCGCCAGCGGGAAGCGTAAGCGAGCGGCCATCACCAGCGGGAAGCGTGAGCGAGCGGCCATCACCAGCGGGAAGCGTGAGCGAGCGGCCATCACCAGCGGGAAGCGTGAGCGAGCGGCGCCGGAAACGAAATCGGTCACGCGCCACTGGCTAGCGCCACGTGCTGGCCTGTCATCCACGCGTGAACACGTCTGGGATGCGCTCGATCGTCGTCGGGAGTAACTTGATTGCATTCCGGTGGGTCTATCGCTCATTCGGGTTTCCAGCGTGATAGAGATTAGAGATTTCTTCGTGCAGGAGTGCGCCGGAGAAAAGCGCGAACTCGTCCACACAACCATTCAAATTTCGAACCACAAACGTTGCATCGCTGCGGTACATCGGCTCGCTCCAATTGCAAATCGATGCGGCACCGATCTTGATCGATTCGACCAAAAACGTCTCCGGAATCGATTCACGACTGATCGGTGCGCCGTTGACATAGTGGGTCACCAGTTTCTGGTCGACATCGTAAACCGTGGCCAGCATGATCCACTGACCACTCATCGAGGTTTCCCAAAACGGCGGGGAGTAAAACACTTGGCGCTCCCGTTCGGCTGGCGACAGGTGATCGATGTCGGGTGGTTTGACGGAGAAGAACATTCGGCCGTCATTCATGAGCTGCCAATGCGGCTCGCGATCTTCGTGGCCGTCGGTCAGGAACAGTGAATTGTACCATCGATCCAGGCTGTTGATTTTCACCCAGCACATCAGCGTCAACCCGCGATGCTCTCCGGGAACCACAACTCGGACACGGCTGCCCATGCGGCTGAAATCCAACGCTCCGCCGTCACGTCCCCAACGGTCTTGGGTCCGTGTCGCGGCGACGACCGCCCCGTCGCCGGCGATCGCTGTGCCGTTGACCCGGCTTGCCGCCGACGCCCGATTGACCAGTGTTCGCGACCAGCCTTGCGTCGGGTCGACCAAATAGTGTGCCATCAGCCGCGGGTCGTTGCGGAGTAATTGTGTGGCGAGTTGCCAGCGACGAAACTGATCCGACTGTCGCTCGGCCAATACATCTTGAAAGGCGGCCGGTCCGATCAATGCGATGTCGTCGGCCGACTCCTTCGCCAACGTTCCGTCGGCAGCCAATTCGATCCCTTCGCCGTCGCGCAATCGCCGCGTCTCGGCTTCTCGCGTTCGCAATTCCACTTCTCCGTCGACCACCTTCACACTCGAACGCGTCTCGTCCACATCGACGGTGAATTCAGTGCCCAAATCGATGACTTCCCCGGCTCCGGTTTTCAGACGGAACCCGTGGGCGGGTTCGGGCACGTGAGCCCTCGCGCTGCCTTTCCGCATGCTGACTTGCATCGGCGAATCGATCGAAAACATCGCCTCGCCGCGAATCACCATCTGCACGCCGCTAAACAGCTCGACGTGGACCAAACCGGACACAAGGTGCAATTCGCCCTGCGGCAACAATCCGCCGTTTTCGATCGCCTCGCCTTCCCAAACCGCATCGGACTGTCCGCTCAAGACTCCGAAACCGGTCGCCGAGGGTTCGTTTTTCTGGATGGTTTGCGCCACCTGGGGTCGGTCGTTTTGATCGGCGAGTTGATCGGCGGGGCCGGCAAACATCGTGACGAACAAGATCAGTCCGGCGGCGATCGCGGCCAACAGGCCGGCCCACCACAGACCACGCTTCGACGAACGCTGCAACAACGGTTCGGCAAGGGGAGGCAAACGGTGAACTTCCTCCGCCGCCAGTTCTTCGAGCAACAGATCCATCTCTAGCCGTCGATAGTAAGCCTTTCGGACTTCGGCATCGACGCTCAGTTCCGCCTCCAGTCTCAGGAAGTCGGCTTCGTTGATGTCGCCGTCCAGCAGCGCATCGAACAGTGTGGTTTGTTCGTCGGGGGTCATTCCGTTTCTCCCGTGGCAAGGAGGCGTCGTTCGATACACTCGGCCAGTGCGGTCCGCAGCCGATGCAGCGTGACTTTGACTCCACCGACCGAGCGTCCGAGTTGGCTGGCAAATTCTGCCAACGGCTGCTGCGTGGCGTAGCGCCGCATCAGCAGTTCGCGGCTGGCCGGTTTCAGTGCCTGCATGCACTCGCGGAGCGCCGCTTGCCGCTCGGCCAAGTCGTCGGTGACCTCAGCCAACTCGGTGGCGACGGTTTCTTCCAATTCGTCGGAGAAATGGAGCCGGGCGTCACGGGCTTGGCGTTTTCGGTGGTTCAAGACTTCGAACCGGGCGATCGCCATCGCCCAGGCCTTGAAGTGGGTGCCGGGCTCGAAATCACCGCGTTTTTCCCAAATTTTCGCGTTGGCTTGCTGGATGACATCGCCGGCGGCGGGGTCGCCCGGCAGCAACGCGCGGACGTACAACCGCAGCGGCAGCTGGCATTCGGTCAGCAGTCCCACGAAGGCGGAATCAGCAGAATCGTCGGTGCGGGGTTGGTTCACGGGCTCCATGATAAAGAAATGCCGCCCGCGGCCCGCAGGTTAACAAGAATCGAGAAAAAATCCCCGCGTCCCCCACCCACATCATTCTGCCTTTTCCCACTCCGCCCGTCGTGTCGCACCGCCACGGCGTCTCGCGATGGATCCGCGACTCCCATGGCTCCCCCTGGCGGCTGGTGCGCCAGGGGGTGCGTGCCCATCTATATGGGTTGTGGTTCTGGAGAAAAACTGGATCATTCGGGGACAGCGTATCGCCGACCCGAGGCTAAGGCCGTCAAAGACTGATCCAGCCGAGGATACGGCGGCAAATAAGAGCCCCATCCCGGCTGACCGGGTGATAAACAAGTTCACGCTCTCGACTGCTTGAAACGGGTTCCGAGATTAGCGTTCGTTCGCGTGGATTAGCGGTTCGTGTTTCCGGCGTTTTGGCACCGCTAATGAACACCGATGAACGCTAATGCCAGTACCCGAACTCACGCCCATTGGATTTCATCAGACCTCTGTTTCCTGGAGATCGCCTCTGGTATTACGGTTTGACAGGTGCGCTGACGTACTTGGTGGAAGGGTCTCACGCAAAGTCGCCAAGCCGCAAAGATTTGAACCCGCTCCTTTGCGGCTTGGCGTCTTTGCGTGATTCTTGTCTCACTTGCTGCACGGTCGACTCGGCCGAACGAGGCAAACCGACGCCTGGCGCTTCCAACGGTGACAACCGACGTCTGGCATGTCGACCGGAAAATGGGGCCCTCGATTTCCCGCGGCGTTTCGGATTGAGTACATTGGCCACCAGCGGCGATGGCTCGTGCTGTCGTCGTGGCCGAGCCGCGTGAACCAAGTGGTGCACCGCAGTCGGCGAGTCACGTTTGTATTTGAGTTCAGGTTGATCGCGCCGACGCGGTGGTGTCTTCGACGACTTGAGCGTGAGTCGGAAACAGACGGCGGGTGACAACGCGATGCACGCCGAGTCGCGGTTGTTGAACGGGAAGGTTACTCGCGGCGACCGCGTGATCGCCACCGTTCTCTCATTCATTTGAATCAATATTTTGTATGGC
This sequence comes from Stieleria sp., assembly GCF_041595215.1. Lineage (NCBI taxonomy): Bacteria > Pseudomonadati > Planctomycetota > Planctomycetia > Pirellulales > Pirellulaceae > Stieleria > Stieleria sp. The sequence goes on from NZ_JBFHKV010000564.1 coordinate 4,568, forward strand.
CGCATCTGGTTGGCACTACACCACTGACTACGACAACGACGCGAATGTGGCGTTACGCGTGTTGCGCCGTCGTGTGTTCGAGTCCGGTGACTACGGTGATCACCATTGGTCTAACTTGCGGCATTCCTTCTGGAGCATGCCATTGTTGATCAAATTGGTTGTCGGTGTTTCCTCTCTCTTTGTTGCCGCGCAGGAAGTGATCCAATGGGTTGCTCGTGGTGGTCGCGGGCCTCGTTCAATCGAAGAGGCGGTTGATCTTGCTCGTGAATCCGGAACTCACTCGATTCTCGACATTGATCGTTGCTCGCAAACACCGGATTTTGGTGTAGCGTTTCCTCTCTCGTTTGCGCGAAGGCGAGAATTATTTGGTACTGATAAACCAACACTTCAAGATTGGGAGTCGGCAGGATGGCTTGCTCCTGCTGCAAAACTGCAACGCTGGACCGCAGTGTATTTCACGATCTATGAAGATGGTAATCCGGCCCAACTCGCGTTTGTTGGCGTTTCCGGTGATTGACGACTGCGACGAACAGACAGAACAATGGGACACACACGAAGGCCGCGAGTCAGGTCGATCGGTTTGCACTGAGTCGTTCGCGTCCTGGGTGATTTCCACCGATTAACTCAATCGAATGGCTCTCCGCTTCGACGGTTGACGTGCGGTGTCGATGGGTTCGGCAAACGCGTGACTCCATCCGGTTAGGCTGACGCCAGTTTCTTGAATCCTTCGGCCGCAGGTCGTCAGCGTTTTGGTGCGGTCGCCGTCTTGATCTCTTGTGGCCCGTTGTGTGATCCGCAGACGCATGACTCCCCCGTCACTTGCGTC
>NZ_JBFHKV010000565.1:0-5389 GCF_041595215.1 Stieleria sp.
ACAGCGTCGGCATGTAGAACCAACTGCCTTCATCGAGGGCGATCCAATCGTCGCTTTGCAGCCCCGTAAACAGATGCTTGGCGTCGACATAGCCTGGCACGGCGTTCAAATCGACGCCGAGAGAGGCGGCGGCGCGTTCGATCGGCCGCATCACCGTCGGAAGTCCGACATAGGCACCGACACCGAAAACCAACAACAGTGCCGGAAAGGACAACGCGATCGCTTTGTGCCGGAGCGCTTGGCGAAGTCGTGCGGCGTAGATCCAACGCACGAATCGACTGGTCGGAATCTCGTCGATCGGTCGGATCCGTTCTCGCATCAGTTGCCAACCCAGCGCACATCCCGCCACTGCCATCGCCAGCGTGACGATCCACTGTTGCAAGCCCAGGTGTGCGGCCAGCTCGTCGCCCCACAGGAAGTGCGACAGGGCGGCGGCAAGCATCGCCAGCGGGAGTGCGACCAGCAGTGCCGTGGGCTTGCGATATCGGGAACTTTTCAGCATCAGCCGGCTGAGAGCGGGGACCATCGTGATCGCGGTCAACATGGCCATCGCGATGGCGAAGGTCTTGGTGTAGGCCAGCGGGGAAAACAGACGATAGTCTCGCCCGGTTAAGAAAAACACCGGCAGAAAGCTGACGATGGTGGTGGTGACGGCCGTCACCACCGCCGGAGCGACTTCGATGGTCGCTTCATACAGCACCTCGGATCGAGAACGCGTCCGATCGCCCTGCTCCCATTCCGCCAAGTTCTGGTAGATGTTTTCCGAAACGATGATGCCCATGTCGACCATGGTTCCGATCGCGATGGCGATTCCAGCGAGTGACATGATGTTGGAACCGACGCCCACCAGATGCATCGCAATAAACGACATCAGCACCGCGGCGGGCAAACAGATCGCCACGACAATGCTGCTGCGAACGTGCAGCAGGAACAGCAAGATGATGACTGCGGTGATCAGAATCTCATCACGCAACGCCTGGGTCAGGGTCGCCACGGTCTCGTCAATCAACCCGCTGCGATCGTAAACGCCATGGATTTTGACGCCTTTCAATGCCGGTTCGATGGTGGCAATCTTGGCTTTGACCCGATCGATCACTTCGCGGGGATTCTCGCCGAAGCGCATCACGACGACACCGCCGACCGCCTCGGCGCCGTTGTAGTCGAGCGCACCACGTCGAAAATCGGGACCGAGTTGGACACTGGCGACATCGCTGACGTGTACCGGGACGCCATCCCGCTGCACGATCACCGTTTCCTCGATGTCGCGGATCGCTTCCCCTTGGCCGCCTTCGCTGCCCAAAAATCCTTTGCCGCGGACGATGTACTCCATCCCCGTCGATTCCACCGTTTTGGCACCGACGTCGAGATTGGAACCCTTCACCGCCGTCGCCAACTTGTCCAGTGAGACGTTATGAAATCGCAGCTTGTCGGGATCCACATCGATCTGATATTGGCGGACGTAACCGCCGATCGAGGCGACTTCGCTGACCCCTTCGACCGATTGCAATTCGTATTTGACGACGAAATCCTGCAGGCTTCGCAGTTCCGCCAATCCCATCCCGCCGGGCGGCGGCGTCAGCGTGTAATAATAGATTTGCCCCAATCCGGTCGCGTCGGGTCCCAGTTGTGGGACAACTCCGTCGGGCAACTGCGAGGCGGCGGTCCCGAGTTGTTCGGAGACGCGGCTGCGGGACCAGTAGAAATCAACATCGTCCTTGAACGTGACTTGCACGAAGCTGTAACCGAACATGCTTTTCCCACGCACCGACTCCGCTCCGGGCACGGCCAGCAGCGATACGCTGAGCGGATAGGTGACCTGATCTTCGATGTCCTTGGGCGACCGCCCGGGCCAAGGCGTCAACACGATGACCTGGTTCTCGCCGACGTTGGGAATGGCGTCGATCGGAACGGCTTGATAAGCGAACCAGCCGCCGACGCTACTGCCGATCGCCACCAAAACGACCAGCCAAGGCTCTCTGACACAGAAACGGATCAGTAGGTTAAGCATCGCTCCGACCTGCCTCTCTCCGTGTCTCCTTGTCTCCTTGTCTCCCACTCTCCTTCCCTCCCCCCATCTCTCTCACCCGTTCCCCACACTCCAACATCTCGCTGCCCCAATACGGATTGCGCAGCTCGCCGCCGGATTGCATCCAATCGCCGCCTCCGCCGGGGACCATCGGACAGAACATGTGGACGAGAGACTCCGCGGTGCGGGGACCGCGCACGCTGTTGGCGGCTTTCAGCAGGGCGTGACTGAGCGGGCGGAACCCCTGCCGAGTCTGTTCCAAGGACCCGGTCAGACGATCGACACTTCGACGCGCCCGCTGCAGATGCGATTGAGCGGTACGGGGAACGTCGGGCGATCGCAACAGTTCCCCCAAGGCTTCGTCGAGTTGTTGGACGAGGGCCGGATCCGGAATCTGATCGGCCGCCAACGCCTGGCCGATGTTGAAATAGATTTCCAGAACACGGTCGAATTGTTCGCCCGCGGCCGCCGGCAACACGACCGTTTCTTGGACGGGCAATTCGAGCGGTCCCGGCGGGTACATCTTGGCCTTACTGGGATCCATCAGTGAGGGATTGCCAGCCAATTGCATTTGAGAGTCGATCAGAAAATTGCCTTGGGTTGCGACCGTCTCGCCTGCCGCCAAGCCTTCCAAAATCACGGCGTCATCGTCCGTCACGGGCCCCACGGTGACTCGGCGAATCTCAAACCGTCCCGGATCGGTTTCGAGATACACGACGCTGTTGCCACCGGCCATCAGCACCGCGTCGCGCGGCACCGTGATGACCTGCTGGGTGGGCAAGGGCTGGTCGGCGAACCCAAGCGATGACGTCGGGATCAGGGCCATCCCGCAGATCGGGCAATCGCCGGGAGTTTCGCGAATCACTTCCGGGTGCATCGGGCTGATGTATTTTCCTGCCAACATCGGATCGTAAATCAAATCCTGGCGAATGGCGGCGACGTAGACGCGGGCCGTCGCGTAATCGCCGGGCCGCAGTTTGCCATCCGGATTCGGCATTTCCACGCGCACGCGGACGGTCCGAGTTTTCTCGTGCACCGTCGGATCGATGAACGCGACCCGACCTGTAAAGATCTCACCCGGCATCGACGACACCTCCGCTTCGACTTCCTGGCCGAATCGGATCCGCGCCGCGTCGTCGGGGTACAAATCCAGCATCAGCCAGACGGTGGACAGATCGGCAATGCGATAAACCTTGTCGCCGGTCTTCAAGTAATCGCCTTCGACGGCAAACTTGTTGATCACCGTTCCTCGGATGGGCGAGCGAATGCGGATTCGGCTTTCCGCCTTGCCCCGCGAACGCAACGCGTCGACTTGTTCTTCGGTCAGCCCGAGCTCGATCAGTTTCTGGCGGGCGAGCGAGGCGAAGTCCGACGTCCCTCCGAGTCGTTTCAGCGCGGCGTTGTCCTGGGCCGTCAGGAATTCGACCTGCGCAGAATACAACTCAGGGCTGTAGATCAACGCCAGATCATCGTTTTTTTCGACGGGAACACCGACGTAATTGGCATAGAGTTTTTCGATGCGTCCGGGAACATAGGCCGAGATGGTTGCGAGTTTGCTTTCGTCGAAGTCGATGGAGCCGATGGTGCGAATCGTCTGCGAGACGGGACCAAGTTTTGCTTTGGCGGTCTGAATGCCAACCAATCGTCGTGCGGCCGGCTCGATCGTGATCGATTCTCCGTCGCTTTGTCCACCGTTGGTCGCCTTGACCAATTTCATCGCACAGACCGGGCAACGCCCGGGCTCTTTCGACGGCGGCGTGCACATCATCGGACAGATGTAGCGATCGTCATCGCCCGCCGCGGCGGGCGTGACCGCCGATGGCTGGTTCGAAACGGGCACCAAGTCCATCGCGCAGATCGGACACTTTCCCGGTTGGTTCTGTCTAATCTGCGGGTGCATCGGACACGAATAAATGGTCTCGCCGCCGTGGTCGTGTGAATCGGCCGTTGACGCAGCCATCTCGCCACCGCCACCAATCCAACCGACGCGTTGGGCGACACCGAGCAACGCAATCCCGGCGACAAACGCCACCAACAGAACGGTGGCGTGGACCAGAGCTTTACCGAGCCACTGGAGCCCCGATAGTCGTTGCCGCCATCGAGACGAACGTTTCGAGGTCGTCGCTTCGTTGTCGTTCATGCGTCACACCCAGGATAGGTTTCGATGAATCAGTGCATCCTGTCGCCGCTGCCTCACAACAGCAGCGACGCCCCACGGCCGGTAACCAACACCGCACTTTGAACGGCGCCCAACCGACGGAGCGCCTTCAACGAACGGGACATCAATGTCGCAGCGACGCGCGCCAGAACGTAGACGGTCCAACGTCTGGCGGCGTCAGCGACTCTCAGGGGATCGCCTACTACTGTGGCGAGTCAGTTGCGTCTTCGGCATGATCATGGCCGGCGTGGTCATCGTCGGCGGCATGATCGTGACCGGCATGCGCATCAACCTTCGCGAACTTTTCGGCTTTCACATCCTCGTCGAGTGCCGCCCATTTCTCGGGGCAGCCTTCACAGCAAAAACCGATCGTCTTGCCCTCGTACTCCGCCGTCAGTTCGGCGGTCGGCTTGCCGCCCATGATGGGGCACTTCGTGTTCGCGAAGTTGACTGCGGTGGCCTCGACCGGATCCGAAATCGCGGGGTCAGCAGCCGGGTCGGAGGCGGTTGGAGTCGTCTCACCGCATCCGGTGATCGCAGCGACAAGAAGCAACAGTAACAGTGAGGAACCAATAAAAAAGCGCATCGTCAATCTCTCTGGTGGCGACGGAGTCTGTCCGTCAGAATCAAAATGGAAATCAGCACGGTTGGTTACAGTGGGCGCGCACGCCCCCTGTCAAAACCTGCTAAATCCGCCACACACAGAGGATGCGTTGAGAGAAATCGGCGCGACTGCCGGGCGTGGCATCGACCAAACGCGGACGAACGATCGGCGAAACGTCCTCGGGCAAGACGAATTCCAACGAAGCAAGTCGCAAGGACAGATCACGAACGGCCGAGTCGGACGTGCTGGTGCGATCCATCGGAGGGGCCGAGACACGGCACGTGCATCGGCGGTTGATCGCCCGGTAATCGGTCGCGTCCTGACTGGCTTTCAGATCGATCGAGCACCCTCGCGACGAACCGACCGATTTGCTGGACAGTTTGTCATGCCCCACAGCCGGACGACCTTTCGTCCCGTCGCCGCGATCGGGGCAACAGCAGCAACGCTTCTCTTGTTGGGCAACGTCACAGCATCCACACCCCCCGCACGTCGGCTGTTGCTCGCAAACATTTCCCGAACAGGTTCCCATCAGCGCCAACGCCGATACCGGCTGCATCGTCGTCATGACGACCAGGCAAACGGTGAGGGCAGTGCGGGTTAT
>NZ_JBFHKV010000566.1:0-5384 GCF_041595215.1 Stieleria sp.
GACCGGGCTGTCGGTTTAAGCCCGCATGCGTTAACGAGGGGCCACGCGGCGCCCCTTGCTCACGCGGCGCCCCTTGCTCACGCGTCGGCTAACATCATCGCGTTGATTTCGGCACATCGACTAAACCGACAGCCCGTGAACCGGGTTCGACCGAATAAAGGAATGGGCGGGTATCCTGCGCGGCGGAAACCACTCGCCCCCGCGCCGAGCTCGCTCATCGGTGGCTGGATCGGACGTTGGCTTCACAGAGGATACATCTGTCCTATTGGTCCGATCGAGCGCGTGAAGATTCAATCGGTGGTTTTCCCACCGCTGCGTTTCAGATAGTCCAGGTTTCCTTTGTGAGGAGCTTGGCGATGGTCCTTGTCGGTCAACTGGCGGTCGTAGATTTCACCGGGGCGAACCGGGTGGTGCGCCTCGTCGGCCTGTGCGATGAGCTGCTTCAGGACGTCTGGATGTTCGTCGGCGACGTTCTGCTTTTCTTCGACGTCTTGGGAGAGGTCGTACAGTTCCCAGCTTCCGCTTCTGCCTCGATAGGCTTTCCACTGATTCATCCGCACCGCCGTCTGGCCCTGGTATTCCCAGTACAGAAAGGGGTGCGTGGGTTGGTCGGGTTGCCCGAACAGGGTGGGGGCGAACGACAGGCCATCGGTGGCCGGGCACGCCGCGCCAGCGATGTCCGCGAGTGTCGGCATGATGTCCGGATAGTAGAGCAAATGATCTGATACCGAAGCCGGCTCGATTTTGCCCGGCCAACGCACCAGATAGGGCACCTTGAGACCGCCTTCATACAGCGAGCCTTTCCCGGCGCGAAAACGTTCACCGGTCTCGGGGTTCAGGTTAGGACCGAAGAATCCGTGTGGCCGCTCCGGGGTCGCAAAATAGTCCTGTCCACCGTTGTCGCCGCAGAGAAAGATCACGGTGTTGTCGTCGATCTTTAACTCTTTCAACAGGCTGATGATCTGCCCGAGCTGACGGTCGATCAGATGCATGAACGCGGCATAGACCTTGGCATCGTTTTCCGTCTGCTGGCCCGCAGTCCACGGTTTGTCTTTGAAGAGCTGCCAGGAAGGGTCATCTTCATCAATGCCCCACAGACCATGGGGCGGCGTCCAGGGAAGGTAGCAGAAGAAGCTTTGGTCTTTGTTCTTGCGGATGAACTTCAATGACTCATCGAAGATTGCGAGATGGGCATGGGTCTCGCCTTCGTAGAAGCTCAGTCCGGGATTGCCTGGCAGTGGCACCTCGACGCTGTTTCGAATCAGGTAGCGCGGATAAAACGTGTGGGCGTGGACTTGGTCGTAGTAGCCGAAGAACAAATCGAAGCCGTGCTGTTCGGGGACACCGGAAGTGCCGCGTCCGCCGATGCCCCACTTGCCGAATCCACCCGTGGCGTACCCCTGTTGCTTGAGCATGCTGCCCAGGGTGGGTTCTTCTGCGCGAATCGGTGAAAACCCGTCGTTCTTTCGCATCGACATGTGTCCGGCATGGAGACCGGTCAGCAGCGAACAGCGGGTCGGGCCGCAGACGGGAGCACCTGCGTAGGCATTGGTCAACCGCATGCCCTCTTGTGCGAAACGGTCGATGTTCGGGGTCAACAGATCGGTGTTTCCCATGTGCCCCGATTCGAAGTAGCCCCACTCGTCGAGCATGATGTAGATGATGTTCGGCCGTTGGGGCTCGGCGGCATGGGCCGTGGATCGCGAATCATCCCCGGCCAGGCCGACGAAAACGATCGTCGCGGCAACAAGCGTCAGTACAGCGTTTCGTTTCATTTGAGATAGATTTTTCGGGTAGGGGTGAGTGATTCAGTGTGTGGCGACGGCCCCTGTCGCCCAATCATCGACGGCACTCGTCAACGAATCGGCCAGTCATCGGTCCGGAACGATGATGCGGGCAGTCCGGCCTGATTGGATAGATTGGTCATGTCGCCACTGCCCCAGCCAAATCGTACGGCCACAGGCTTGGCGATCTGATCGCTACGAACAACGATCGTGTCGCCGTCGATGACCGCGCTGGCATCGACGAACGTTCTGTCAGCGCCGGCGATGGTGAAGTGGGTCAGCGGTTTTCCGTCGCGACTGGCCAGACCACTTTCCAATTCTTCAAACTGAATCCGGATAGCGTCTTGCTCGACGGTGTACCCGGAATAGATCGGTCCGGACGCGACAAGATCGGTTCGTCCGTAGTCGTGCTTGAGGGCAAGCAACGCGAGACGCTGGCCGACGGGTTTCTTCGGTTTGGGGTGAATGTTGGTTGGATTTCCAACGTCCATCGTCACCACCATTGCGGTGTTCGGTTCGGACAGCGACATCATCTGGGCTTCACGCAAAAACGCCGCGCTGACAGGTTCTTGTTTGTAGGCGAAGGGAGCAATCTGGACGAAGTAGAACGGGAAATTGCCACGCCCCCAGCGAGTCCGCCAATCTCGGATCATCGCGGGGAACAACCGGCGATACTGTTCCGGATGCGTCACGTTGGATTCCCCCTGGTACCAGATGACGCCACGGAAAGCGAACGGAACCAGCGGCCGGATCATGGCGTTGAACAACACGCTGGGGCTGCGCTGGTTCAAGCCTTTCGGCGGTTTCTGACCGCGGCTGAACAAGGTCCCGGATTGCTCCGCGATCGCGCCGTAGGTCGCAGATTGCTCATTGAATTCGGGGAAGTCGCGTTTGAGAACTTCGGGGCTGGTCCACGCCTCTGCCGAAGATCCGCCCCAGTTGGTGGAGATCAATCCGATCGGCACATCGAGTTCTTGGTGCAATCGAGAACCAAAGAAGTACGCCACCGCGCTGAAGTTCAACGCCGTCTCGGGGCTGCAGACTGTCCAGCGAGCATTCACATCGTCCTGGCCATTCAAAGCCAAAACCTGTGGCACATCGCAGAACCGAATCGTCGAAATCGTTGCCTTCTGGACATCCTCTTTGAAGTGGTCGATTCCAAAGCCTCGCAGCTTCCATTGCATGTTCGATTGGCCGGAGCAGATCCAGACTTCGCCGATCAGCACGTCGGACAGTTGCTTCGTTTCCGAACCGCTGTTGACGTCGATCCGGAAGGGGCCTCCCGCTGCCGGCGTCTTGATCGACGTGCGCCATTGGCCGTGCTCGTTCGCGGTGGCCGTGAACGTGTCGTGCGTCCAGGAAGGGGCGACCACAACGGTGCGCCCAGCTTCTACCGTTCCCCAGATCGCGGCGTCGCATTCACGCTGAAGAACCATGTGGTCCTTGAACAGGCCCGCCACGGTCAGAGCGTTGTCTGTGGATTTGGCAGCGGCGGTGCTTTGAAGTGATGTGGCTTGTTGCGCCGACGTGGCGGTGCAAGTGATCGCCATCACGAATGCGAACAGGAACGAAAGGCGTGACATGATCGTCGACCCGTTTTATTTGATGGATTTACTTGCGGAACGGCGTGCGGCCTGTGGGAGCACTGCGGCCGGATGCCTTCAATCTTGCCAGCAGGGCTTGCAGCTCTTTGCGTTTGGCTTCTTCCTTGTAGTACAGATTGGTCGTCTCGCCCGGATCGGTTTTCAAGTTGTACAGCTGTCCGGGCGCATCCGGTGCGAGTTCGGGCAGCGCATACAGTGCCATGTTGCCTTGTTCGTACCCATTGCCGCCGGAACCTTTGTGATCGAGATACTTCCAGTGTCCCTGGCGAATCTGAAACTCGCCACGAAAACTTTGCGTCAACAGATGGGGGCGAATCGAATCGGTTTCTGGCTGTTGTCCCAGCATCACCGGCAGCATGTCAAAGCTGTCCGTTGCCACGTCGTCGGGCAGTGCAACGCCGACAACCGAAGCAACGGTGGCGAAGATGTCGGTGGTGTTGGTCATTTGAGCGGTCACCTGGCCGGGCGGGATGTGTCCCGGCCATCGCGCGATGAAGGGGACGCGGTGACCGCCCTCCCAGCCGTCTCGCTTCATGCCTCGCCAGCCGCCTGACGGATCGTGCTGGTGGTCTTGCCGCATCCAGTGAACGTGCAGCGTCTCGGCCCCGTTGTCAGAATTGAACATCACCAAGGTGTTGTCATCGATCTCCAGCTCCTTCAACAAATCAATCACGCGTCCCACGATCGCGTCCAGTTGCCAGACGAAATCGGCTCGCGGCCCGGCGTCGGTGACTCCGTTGAATTCGTCGGCCGGCAACACCGGTGCGTGAGCGATCTGAGTCGACAGCACGGCGAAGAAAGGTTTGTCGGGCGTTTGTCGGACGTGATCGGTGATGAACGCTTTCGTCTTTTCGTAGAACAGCAGGTCGGCATTGATAAAGTCATAGCCCGGTGACTTCCAGCCTTCGTCGTTGTCCCACCGCCATTTGCCACCGGGGTTGGGCAGCGTGTCTCGTTTGTGTCGCTCACTGGCCGGCGTCGGGACCATGCCGTTTTCGATGTAGATGTACAGCGGGTCGGTATTGGGGCAATTGGGCGTGATGAACGATTCGTCAAAGCCTCTGGCGTTGGGGCCATCGATCAGCGGCGTACTCTTCTCGTAATCGATCAGCAGCGAATTCTCGAAGCCGCCACCGAGACGCTGTCCGTCTTTGTCGAACCAGCTGAGTCCCACGTGCCACTTGCCAAAGACACCGGTGCGATAGCCCTTCTGTTTCAGCATGTCCGCAATCGTCTGCGTGCCGGGCTTGAGATAGCTGGGGCCGCTTGGTCCTTCGAACGCCCCACCGCCCCTGCCGGTCGAACGATAAATCTGCTGTCCGGAAAACAGTCCGTATCGCGATGGCGAACAAATCGTGGAGGGACTATGCGCATCGGTGAAACGAATGCCTTCGGCCGCCATCTGATCCAAGCGAGGCGTCTTGTAAGGCGCCTCGTCGTTGTAGCACGACAGATCACCGAAGCCGAGATCGTCCGCATAGATCACGACGACGTTGGGAAGGACGTCGGCGGCCCGAGCGACGTCGGCCGACGCCAACGCGATGAGCCATCCGGCAGACCAAACGAGAAGCGATGTCTTGTTCAAAACGTTGAACTCTCCAAGTCGAATCGAAAGGGCAGGGGAGCCGCGATGAATCCCCCCCACACGCACCCGGTCGCCCCGATCACCGGCGCAGAACCGGACCGTGGCGACACTGCAATCGCCGGGGCGAGTCAACAAGCGGGAGCGATTGCCATGGCTGTCGCGACCCACAACGCCAAGGATTGTAGCCGAAAGATCGTCTCAGTCGTCCGCTTCGGGTGACCTTGCACGGCAACGGCCGGAATGTTGACATCACGCTGCGTCAGCGGAGGTGAGTGGTTGGTTAAAGGAGGCGCCTTCAAGTCCACGACATCCGATCCCTCGCCTCCGCTGACGCAGCGGGAAGTCTTTGAAGAACATCAAACGCAGGAGAACGAACAGGCTGAACGGTTGCATTGCAAGCCGCATCGAAAA